>JBGPOG010000031.1:0-15138 GCA_041487935.1 Chthonomonadia bacterium
CCCGTTCACTCAAACGATCTTGTTTCTTAGGAGCGGAGCGAAGAATCCGGCCCCATTTCCCATGAGTAACACGCGCCGCGTTGCGCGCATGCCCGACAAGCCACCAAAGCGTCATCCCGAACCGTCGTCGTGAGGGACCTGCTTTTGACGTTTGTCCTTAGGAGCGGAGCGAAGAAACCGTGTTCGGCTCCATCCTGCGCGACGTCTTCCGGGCGGACGACTCCAACCGACGAAGGCCGGTTTCGTAAACCTAGACCGGGATTTGAATCCCGGAGTCCGGCATGGCGCGACCCCCTGGACCGGGATTGAAATCCCGGTCTGGATTTACAAAGTCCGTCTTCACGGACTAGTATCCACCTCCCCGATCGTCAATCCGCCTGAAACGCTCGCGGAATCTCCCTCCAAAAAAACCCCGACAAATAGTTAACCAGACACTTGGAGCCGTCAATAAATGTCTGTATAATACACAATAATGGCATTGCGGCTGCGTCATAGGTCGTGGGTAGGGACCGCCAACAAGCGCCTCCCAGCCCGGCCAACCGGCCACTCGATGATTGAGCGGATATATCATGTCGCCGTCAGTTCCTCATCAATAGTACTCGACAAACATATTCCAATAGTTTTCTGTAACTCTTTCCGCTTTGCCACCGTCTAATCGAGTATTATCTGTGCTACTAAGGTTTTGTTTCTTCTCGCGCCGGCAAGATTCTGTCATCGTTGATAGACACTGCGACACATTCGCCGTTAATCTGCGTTAATCTGTGTAATCTGCGGTTAGAGCCGTTGACGTTGGTTGCGGCTTCGCCGCGCTAAGTAATCTCCGTTATCTGCGGACAAGAAAGGAAAACCACCGCGGCAACAAACCGCGAACGGCCGGCCCGGCGCCGGCCCGAGGGCATGGCATCGCGATTTCGGGACGTACTTGGAAGACGTCCCGGCCGGAGCTGTAAAGCCTATCGCCGGCTTCAATTCGGAGACGATGTCTCCGCAGGCGTGCAAGAAATCTGGAGTGAGTGGAGTCTGCATCCCCACCGCCATCAGCGAATACGGGGACCATGGCAGGGCCTTTCGGCCTTCAGCCTTCAGCTTTTCAGCTTTCAGACTCACGGGCGTGCAAGAAACCTGGAGGGAGTCGACCCGGAGGAATCCGCTGCAGGACGAGAGCGAACCCAAGCATTCGCTGGACTGCTGCATCGACCAAGGTCCGAATGGGCAACGCCGGCTTACGTTTGCCTAGCCACGTGATAAAATAGGCCGCGACGAGAGGTCGCTGGTAGTTGAATGGCTGTTACCATCAACCATCAACCAACATCCATCAACCAGCGAGAACTACCGGCATAGCCCGGTGAAGAAGCGTGATTCGCCGATCTTTGATAATTGAATAATGGGATGAAGCAGAACAATTCCGCACCCGCATTGGAGTCGCAACCTGTTGACATTCGCCAGGTCGGCGACTACCGCGCTTGCGCCAAGAATATCTGCATCACCCCGCCAACCTCGCGGTTATACGCAACCGTCCTCGAATCCGGCGAGATGACCAGGTTGGTTGGCAGAGGGCCGGTTGGTGCGCAAGGCGTGAATTCGCCGATATTCCAGCGGTCGGTGCTCCAGACTCCGACTCGGCCATCCGGAAGAGCCTCGGCAACATATCGCGAATCCGGGCTAAATCTGGGATTGCCGACAACGCCGCCCGATATCCTGGAAAGCTGCCTGATCTCTCCATTGAAGGGCGAAACGAGGAACAATTGATCTTCGGCGACCGCGGGCGAAGTAGCGGAGGCTAACGCTGAGTGTTGGGTGTTGGGTGTTGAGCGTTGAGAGGCAGTTATTACGGGCGGGTGGTGCACCTCTGCCAGTTCCGGGAGGGCTTTAGCGACGAATACGATCCAGCGGCCGTTTGCCGAAGTTCTAAGCTGGCCGGAGACTCCGCGCATCGCCGGGTCCGGGTGTTCGGCGGTACGCGTGAGCCTGTGGACTTCGGCGCCTTCCGGGGGCTTAGGGTAATCGGCGAGCGTACCTTCCAACGGTCCGAGCGGCCCGGGCCGAGTTATATCATCCGGTACATCCACGATAAACACGTCCGAATAATAAGCGCTCTTTCCGCCTTCTCGAACGGATACCAGACCGCGAAATGCCCTGGCCCTCTGGAATCGCCGGCCCTTGATATATCCGCGTTCGCCAACCCAACAGTCTCCGTCGGCTCGTTGGTACTCATCGGTGCCGGGATTCGGGTGGTCGACACAATTGCTGAGCAATACGCAGAAGCTCTCGCCTTCAAAGTTTCTTCCTTTGGGGTCGCGATGCACTCGTACTTTGATGCCTCGTTTGCCAACTCCCACATTCCGCAAATCCGAGCCGTTGCGGGTCTTCATGATCCAATCGTTATAGGTGAATCCGATCCATTCGCCAGTGGAATCGGGCTCGTGCCTGTGTGTACCGCCGCGCAAAGCGCCCGGAGTGAATGGAGGAGTCACGTCGCGGCTATCCAGCCATCGCGGAGATCCCTTGCCATCCACCGGAATGATCATGCCGCCTCGCGCGTCTAGATCGTAGGGTATGCCGGATTTCAGGGCATGAATGGCGATGACTTCGCGGCTGTTTAGAAAGCTGACCGCACCAATTCCCTTGACCGGAGGTATCTGTTTATAAAAGTAGGTGACTTCGCCGCTGCGGACGTCAACCTTTCCAATGGTGTCCGTGTCCTGGATGCCGTGAAGGGAGGGGCGGCAATCGAAACACAGATATCTCCCATCGGGAGAGAAGTTTAGGTTGTTGTCGAGGTGCTTCGGGATCGGGTCGTGTGTGATTTGGCGCTCGGATGGCTCCGCCGCCATCTTACGCGACGCCTCCGGAGTTCTCGATCCTGCGTAAGTCATGGTCTGAGTCCCAATCGCTGCGATCGGAATAAGCATCGAAATGAGTCTTGCAACAATCGCCTTAGCATTCCGTGCAAATCTCATCGTATGTCACGATCCAAGCTTTATTGCCATCCCACCCGAACGATTACCCCATCGGCGTCGTTCGGATACCGGACGAGCAAGGTATCGCCATCCGTGGCAACCGACGCCGGCAGTGGCTTGCCGAGCATGGTGTAGGCTTTAACGCCTTGCACTTTATGCTTGCCTGCGAATAACCGCGCGGCGCCGTTCGTCCCCGAAGGAGCCTGGACAACGAAGGCGGTCGTCATAAGCTCTTCGTGCCGCGCGCGTATTCGACCCGATGCTGCCAAGAACCTGGGCGCGCCCTTCACGGAGCCAAGTTCAAAATAGAGTGAAGTGCTCCATGGAGGAATGACAGGGTCTTCCACCATTTGAAACGTTGGGCTGAACAGATCGATATACCTGCCGTCAGCCGAGTATTCATGTCCCAGGGTTCGAATGCCAACGTACGGCCCACGCTTAACGCGAAAGTAAGCCTGCTCTCGGTAGGTCCCGTTATTCTTCTGATAGGCAAAGCGGGCGAGCGCCCGCATCCAGCGATCGCTCTGCGCGTTCACAGTCAAATAGCCCGGTGCAATGCCGGCATAAACGACCGATCCGCGGCCGGATACCGCCTCCCAGACGGAGGGTGACAGTTGGCCGCTCAATCCGTATAACGGCCTGATCTTTGAAGAATCCGTAAAACTGTAGAGAGACACCGGGTAATCCGGTGGAATTCGTAATCTCTCGAGCGTTCGGCCGAAGCTTTTATCGATCGCTTCCAGAAGCGCACCGGGAGCAGGCGCCGGGCGAGCCCGGACCTGGAATCCCTGGCCCATGTCGACAGTCAGGGTGATCGGTGTATCCGGCGGCAAGTGATCGAACCGATACACCCAGAACCCATCTCGATCGGCAAATCGGCCGTCGCCATTGTACTTCGATCCGTGGTCTGCCACGAGAAATCGCGTCTCGATCTCTGAGCCGGCGCGAAAAGAAGCCGCGAGCCGCCCCCCGATGCGAAGCTCGGCGGAAGCAACGAATGCCCCAAATCCGTCGCCCGGAGTAGCATCTTCGAACCGCACGCATACGCTTCCGTTCTCCCGCGCAAAGGGAGTTAGGTCCAGCGCGTTCAATCTTCGGCCAGTCGCGCCCGATTGTGCCGCGATAAGGATCTTATATGCGGATAGGTCATCCGGTGGATTTGCGATTGTGGTCCGTTCTTTGATGGGAATACTGAGTCGTTGAAGTAAATCCTGGGTTGGGGTCGCGAGACCGGTTTTGCGCCACCATGAGTCTAAAACCCCGTTATAAGCGTCATTTCCGTCGAAAAGAACCAGGGCGCCCCCACGAGACACCCACCCGGCAATCGCTTTATTGATCTCTTCGGAAGCCGGCTTCAAGAAATCGTACGATAAGAATAGGACCTTCACTCTATCCAGATATCCCGACTCGGCTGCACGATCCAGCGAAAGCACCTGTACTGGCACCCCGTGCATCACGAGCGGAAGCGCAAGGCCATAGAACCCATCGTAATCGCTGGGAGATGGATTTTCGCGCTGCCATCCCATGGAATCCGCGATGAAGGTCCCGATCTCCGGAGTGCCGGCATCGAGCTCATTGTTGTTGAATCGCCACAAGTCGCCCAAAGCGCCCGCGATCGTGTTGATCTCCGTTGCATATTCGGCAGGCACTTTTCCGTAGATTCGCTGTGGCCACGGCATCACCTCGTAGTTGTCCACGCCAGGAAACATCAGCGCTGCCAAGAGGGTTTGCTCATAGTTGCGGCGGTAATCGGCCAAGGGAAGGTCCGGGTTGTCTTCCACCGGATCCATGAGGAACCAAAGTCGCTTGCCCGTTCCTCGCGTGAGATGGTAGAGTGAAGAGTATTCCAGCAAGCCAACTTCGAATGTCCGCTCCGCCCTGTTGCCTGCCGCGCGCGCCGGAGTTCTCGCCGTACCGGTCCAGACCTGGCCGATGATCTCCTGAAGTGCAGGCAACGAAAACAGTGCGTTATGCGCAACGGGGATGCCCCACTGATAATACGTGACCGGGCTGTGAACCGCCACCATCCTCGTTGCCGAGGGTTTGAGCCGTTGGCTATCCGCCAGAATGGCGTCGATAATTCTCGTTTCGAGGGACGACTTTAGCTGTTCGGATTTATATCTCGCGTCGATACTGCTATGAGGCGCCTGCCAGGGAGTTCCGTATTTCGCGAGCCATTCCTGCTTGAACGCCTCAGAGTAGCCTCCGCGCGCCCAGAATTCAGGTTCCTCGGGGCATATTGCTGTGCTCCCTCCAGTAAGCGCAGCCGCATAATACTGCTTTGCAATCTCAATGCGATTCGCCGTGGGAACAAGATAGTAGCTGCCTTTGCCGATGGTGATCGGGCTTCCATTGACATCGGTCTGGACCTCGCCCGGGTGCTGCTTCACATACTCGTCTCCGTCCCGGAAGCCGCCCATCGTTTGTGGCGCGTAGCCGTGCTCCGCCCAGGAATGGATAACCTTTTCATCATTCGAATATACCAGTGCCGCATCGGCGGTTACCGCAATGCCTGAGGAGTAGGACTGACCGGTCTGGAAGGATGTGTGTGGCATCGGTGGCTTCGGGGTGATGGACGAATTCTGTCCTGGCGGAACACCCATCAGCGACTCGGCCAGGTCGGGTAATCCATTGCCATTCGAATCGGGCACGATCACGTCGAGCTTAACGCCAGTGATTGTCGCCGGTCCGGTCGGAGCTTTGAATTTGAAGCTCACCGTCCCGCCGACGGGATGACTTGCCGGCGCGCTTGCGAATACCGCGATGGCGTCCATCCCTCGCTCAACCCGGGTCGGGACTGGCTTGCCGTCCGACCCGGCCACTGTGACGATGGCCTCCCCTTCCAGAGCAACTCGTAATACGAAACGCCCCCTCGGCGGCAGAACCAATTTGTAGATCCAGATTGCCCCGGCTTCGGCGATCCGCTTCTTGTTCTCGACCGAGGTTCCATTTTGTCCGACGATCGCAGAAAGCTCTTCGGGACTCCCGGGAGCTAAATCGAAGTGGTATGTAACGTTAGACGGTGCTGGCTGCCTGTTGGAAGGACGATCGGTCCTAAGCGGGAGCAATGACTTCGTTGGAGAGGCGAAAGAAGGCGCAGGGCACACGCCATGTGCAAGAAGCGCGAGGATCGAGAGAATAAACCGAATTGTCAATGTTGTTTTAATCCCGATAGTAGAACAGTGTGGTCATGATAACTACGGCTCGATCGCTTCGACGATCCCTTCGCTCTGCCCTAACGAAATGAACTCAGCGCAAGAGCCAGGCATGCGTAGCGACTTATTCAAGGTCTCATTGTACCGGGTGACCGCCTGGTGTGCGAATTGCAGAGGAGAGAGTGAGTTAACGAGCAGGCGTATTGCAAAGCCGGCTCTCGCCGCCACCAATCGCTGCATTGCGGAGACGATCGCGTCGGCGTTGGTCCCATCAAATATCTCGTCTATCTGAATATCGGAAGTGGAATAGTTGACGCGTACACGCATTAAGAGATACCAAAGAATTCAATCTGTAATCGTCGGCACAAGCAGAATTCTACCTCGCGCGCACCGATATACCGCCATGTATTCTCCATCGGATGAAGGACCGCGTCGCCTGAAATCCGAATGATAACGCGTTAGAGCAAGGAGATTTCTCAATGAAGATCGGAATCAATCGTTGGACTATGCCGCCGGCATGGACGCTGAAACGCTGTTTTCAAGCCGCTAAGCAGGCAGGTTTTGATGGCATCGAGATAAACGTGGAGGCAGAGGGCGAGCTAACTACGGGCACGGATGAAACTGCGGTGCGGAGCATTCACGCGTTAGCACTTGAGATCGGAATTGAACTGACAAGTCTGTCGACCGGGCTTGGTTGGAAATTCCCGTTGACGTCCAACGATGGTGAAATCCCCGACCGAGGCAAAGCCATCCTTAGGAAATGTATTCATATCGCCCGTTGGCTTGGGGTAAATACCGTGCTTTGCGTTCCGGGGGTGGTGGACGCTGAGACGTCCTACGACGCAGCTTACGACCGCGCACAGTCTGCCCTAAGAGAGCTCGCGCTCGATGCCGCCGCAAATGAGGTTCACATCGGCGTGGAAAACGTTTGGAACCGATTTTTGCTATCGCCGCTCGAAATGGCGCGATTTGTCGACGAGATCGGCAGCAAATGGGTTGGCGTCTATTTCGATGTGGGAAACGTCCTTCAGTTCGGCTTCCCCCAGCAATGGATTCGGATCCTGGGTCCGAGGATCGTCAGGGTTCACGTAAAGGATTTCAAGCAGTCCATCGGCAACGGCCGCGCTTTTGCAAATCTCCTGCAGGGCGACGTTCCGTGGAAAGAAGTCCGAATAGCCCTCGACGAGATCGGATATGCGGGTTACGCAACCGCCGAGGTTGAGGGTTACAAACAGTATCCGGAACTCGGGCTGAAGCACATCGCCGAGTCGATGCGAGAGGTGTTCGGGTAGGGGTGAAGCATTCGCCCGATCAGTTTACATTGTGGGCAAAGCTCGCCCGCGAATGCGTCCCCCACGCCGGTCGCGCAACACGATTCAAACCGCATGGACGCTGTCTTATCTAAGCGCCCACGCGAGATAGACCACGTAGAAAATCCCACCCACAAGGAGCGAGTAGGGTGAGAGCCGCTTCCGCCACATCATTTCTCCCCAGACCGTTGCCGAAGAGCAAACCGCCACGACTACGCACGCTAACGCCTGTGGATTCAGTTTCCAGTCCGTAAACAACATCCCAATCGCAGGAGGAATGCTGCTCTGGAACACCATCGCCCCGCTAATGTTGCCGATTGCCAGCGTGTCTTTCTTCTGACGGACCCAAAGCACGGAATTGAACTTTTCCGGCAGCTCGGTTGCGATTGGCGTGATGATCAGCGAAAGGCTCAATGCCGGCACGCCAGTGGCATGCGCCAGCCAGGAGATTTCGGAGACGAAGAGGTGCGCGCCATATACAAGCACCAATAACCCGAGGATCCCTTGGCCAATCACCATCCAGAGCGGCGGATCGGGCGCTTTACGGAAGAAGTGGAGGGGAGAAATGTCCTCATCGGCCCCGGGAGACCGTTTGTCGCCCAGCGTTTTTGCTATATAAGTCCCATACAGGATGACAAGCAGCGCCGCAACCGCATATTTCTGGCCTGGTTTGGGTAGAAACGAAGCCAACGCGCTGATGATGAACACCAGAAAGAAATAACGCAGGTCCCGGCCAACGACCCTGTGGTTGACCTTCATTCGGACGCTGCGTCCGTTCGTGCGGTGAAATATCAGGATAGCCGCGCCGGTAACAAAGAACGCCAGGGTAGACAACATCAGCGGCGCGCCAAGGATCGCGCCGATCCCGACGTCGCTTCCGGTTCCTTCCCTCCGGCCAAAAAAAATCGCCAGGAGCGCAATCAGTGTCTCCGGAAGGCACGTTCCCACGGCGGCAAGCACGCTTCCGACCGTTCCTTCGCTTAGACTCAGCTTCTTGCCGGCCCATTCCACGCCGTTTGTAAAGAGGTCGCATCCGACTAGAATGATCACGAGGCTGATCGACAACACGCCCCAGGCGCCTAACATTGTGGTGTGGGTTCCTTAATCGTGGTCAGCGAAAGAAGCCAGGAGACAAACAGAAGCGTTACGCAGCCGATGAACGGCGCATAATGGCTATTTATCCAAGGAAGAAATGGGACGCGGATGTGCGCGTGTTCGTAAAGGTATCCGCCTATCGGCGCTCCGATCATGGCTCCAATGCCCTGTGCTGTGCCGACCGCTCCCATGACCGCGCCACGCTGTCTGGGATGGCATGAGGCGCTGATAAGGGCCATCCACGCAGGGAAAGCGATGACGAATCCGATCCCGCAGAGCGATCCGCCGATTACCAACGCAAACTGACTCCTGATCAAAACCATCGTAGCCATTGAGAACGCGCAGATGCCGATTCCTAGCCTCACCGCGCGAGCCTTGCCGAGTTTGTCGCCAAGCGTGCCCAACGGAACGGAAGCCAGAGCGATGACCAGCGCGGGGACCAGCAGCAGCGCGCCGAACCTGATCTCCGACACATTGAACTCCGTCATCGCAAACAGCTTGATGATCAGCATGATCATTCCAATTCCCATAAAGGTTACGAACGCCATCAGCAGTGTGCTTGGAATCTGCCTAAGGCTGTGGAGCAAGGCGGAGAAACTGAAGCCGCTCTCGAGGTCGTGCAGATGATGCTCATGGTGGGGGCGAATATTCGGGATTTTCCACCATGCCGCCGCTGCGGTAATCAAAAAAAGCACGCTGACGACGTAGAACGAGGCCTGATGGGGATCGATGACGCGCTCATGAACGTGTGAGGCAACAAACTTAGGTCCGTGCCTTTGCAGCATGTGCGGGACGCCCTGGGTGATGATCTTCGTGAGGTCGTTAGCGGCCCCGCCAATGATGGGTCCAAGAGCAATTCCGACCAAGTAGGTGACGTTAAACAAACTCATCGCCTGGGACCGCCGGTGTTCTTCGACAACATCCGCGATCATCGCCAGCGCAGAGGGCCACAGCGCGGCCGCCCCGAGACCATCGAGGACCCTCAACGCAACGAAGAAGTACCATTGGTGCGGGTGGACGAGAAGTGTCAGCAATGCGGTGAAAACGCTTATCAGCGGTCCTGCGATGATCAGCCATTTGCGCCCGATCCGGTCGCCCGCAATTCCGAACGGGCCCCTCATCAGGCCCTCCGTGAAGAGGAATGTCGTGCCGATGAAAGCGACGGCGTCCGCGCCATACCCCATGCTGTACTTGAGGTAAACCGGCATTGCCGAAATATTCATTACGGCGTATGCCAGCTCAGCCAATCCGGCGACAAGCGCGATGGAAAGCAATACCGCGCGTGACGCGGCGCTTTTCGGAGGCAGTTGCGGAGGTTTCAACTCGGTCTGCATGACGAAGGAGCCAGGCGGGCTATGTTAAAGTTCAAGGATCGATCCCAACAGATAGGCCCATCCTTCTTATACCGGCTCGACAAATATTACGTTTCATTGAGAGGCGCCCGCTTACTTGATCCGAACCTCTTTTCCAGCTTCGGAGGACGCATAAATTGCATCCATGATCTGCGCGACGGCCAGCGCGTGCTCCCCGGTTACGAGCGGCTCGGTGTCGTTCACGATTGACTCGACGAAGTGCTTGACTTCCGCATGGTGCGAGTTTACGATGCCGCCGGGTATCTCGGGCTTGAAGATCTGAAGCGATCGATGGCGCTCTTTGATGATGGTCAGCGGACTGGTCGTCGCGCCGCCTTCCGTGCCGCAAAGCGTGCTGCTGAAGATGTCTTCAGGGATATTCGCCGCGAAGCTCGATTCAAGGACGATTGTGGCGCCGTTGTCGAGGCGAATGAGCGCTGCGGCGAAATCCTCTACCGTAAAATTCGTGTGATCCCACTGTCCGAGAAAGCCTACGATGTCCCCGCGATGGCCGAATTTCGCGTATGTGATGCCGGATGCGCTGACCGGCTTAGGGTGCCCCATCAACCAGAGTGTGAGATCGAGTATGTGTACGCCGATGTCGATTAGCGGACCGCCGCCCTGCTTGCTCTTGTCCGTGAAAACGCCCCAGCCTGGTATACCGCGCCGCCTGAGCGCCTGCACCCGGGCATAGTAGATGTCGCCGAGATCACCCGCATCCACGTAACGTTTCAAAAGCTGATTGGCCGGCGCAAATCGCAAGTTATAACCAACCTGGAGTTTCTTTCCGGCTGCTTTCGCCGCATCCACCATCCGCTTTCCTTCGACGGCGTTCATCGCAAGCGGCTTTTCGCAGAGCACGTGTTTTCCGGCCTTAAGAGCGAAGAGGGTTGGTTCCATATGAAGGTAATTAGGAGTGCAAACTGAAACGGCATCTATCTCGTCCATCTCGAGGAGCTTACGGTAATCACTGAATTGATGGGGGATGTCATACATTTCGGCCGCGGATCGAGCGGCTGCTTCGTCGATATCCGACACGGCTACGATTCGGCAAAGTTCGGGCACATTTGAGTATCCCGGCAGATGCGCGTCTCGCGCGATGCCGCCCGCTCCGATTACTCCAATACCGATCGTCTTATCCGGTCGGCTCAATTGTAGAAAACTCCTTGACTGTTGAGGTAATTGCAAAATTCGACGAAGTTATCGTGTCCCGTCATCCTTGAAAGGATCTGCTTGCGATCTCACAGGTTGCAATGATCAGGGCAAGAAGCAGATGCCCGGTACGGGTCCGTATGGACATTGCAGCATGACGGATTTGCGGTATTTTGCAATGACCTCTTTAGATTATCCGATTACGATCTACTGGCTTACGCGCCAAATCATTCGTCGCAAGGCCCTTGTTCCCATTGTCGCGCCGATCCAGCCGCCGATCCAGCCCAAGCCGATGTAGGCCCCACAGATAAGCCAGACAGGGAGTGGAGGCAATCCTCCGGCAAATGCAGCGCTGAACACGATGCCTCCCGCAAAATAAAGCGCTGCGCCACATCCCGCCGCGCGCGCGCTTCTACGTATACGGGTTATTTCCGAAGCCGGCTCACATCCGGCTCGATAACGAACCGTGCGCGAAACTACTAGAGCGCACAGGATCGGGAAGATGATCGACAGTGCGACGAGATTGCCGGCAAGAAATCCACAGTTGTTATAATCCGGAATACTACCCGCAGCCTCGAACGCGCAGTTTACGAACAGCATCGCCACAGCAATTGCTACAGACGCCAATAGTTCGATGCACCCGTCGCGGACGCGGCTCATCTATTCCTCCGAATTATGTGATGGTCTTGAGCGCACGCTGAAATCTCTGACCGGACGCATTCTAGCACAAAGGAAACGAGCGCTGCAACCACTTACCATTGACGTAAAAGCCTAGTCTATCCAATCTGCGGCGTCGACTTGAAAGAGTTCCGGATGCGAGTCGAAAGCATTTTGGGTGCTGTGGCTCGGACGAAATGTATGTGATTTTGCGACTTGCTTCCGCCGTTTGGCTGCAGGTCTTCGTCTCACTTCATGACAAGCCCGGCAGCGCGCTTCGTAGCTTTCGGACGCGCCTATCAGTATGATGGGATCGTCCCATGCGGCGGGGCGCCCGTCGATCAATCTCTGCGTCCGGCTTGCTTCCGCTCCGCAGCGCATGCAAATCGCATGGAGCTTCTCGACGTGATCCGCGAGCGCAAGCAAGCGGGGCATAAAGCCGAATGGCTCGCCGCGAAAGTCCTGGTCCAGGCCCGCGGCGATCACGTCGATTTTGCGGTTCGCCATGCTCTCGCACAGCGGAACGATACCCTCGTCGAAGAACTGAACCTCTTCAATCCCAACCACCTCGGCGTCCGGCAGCAGGAGCGACTCCATCGCTGTCGAATGAGGGATCGCAAGCGCTTCGAAATGGTTGCCATCATGCGTTCGGATGACAGCCGTGCCGCACCGAGTCTCCAGCGCGGATTTAAACACTTGCACGGTTCGGCGCGCGTGCATTGCGCGCCGGATCAGGCGAATGAGCTCTTCGGTCTTGCCGGAGAACATGCTGCCGGTAATAACCGTGAGTGAGCCGCCGATCCGGCGATAATTTCGCACTCGCAAGTCTCCCTGGGCTCCGCCGAATTGCCCGCCTTGTAGCAGTATTCGATTAGACCGGCGCGGTTCCCTGCCTGAATATTCATTCCAAGAGGTTTTAACCTTGCCACTTTCCTGCTATCCTCCTGCTCCATGGTCTCTTTGCGGACAATTCGTTCACACGGTCCAGCTCGTGCGGGCTTCGCAGGCCCGCGCGCATGTTCCGAGTGAACTTCGCCTCGTTCACATACTCCCAGGATGGACAGTGGGAGGAATTGTGTTCGCGAATTACAGCCACGGATCGACCCTGCAATACAACGAATTGATCGTTATCCCGGCCATCGTTCGCCAGGGACTGTGCTTGGGAGCCTGGATCTCTCATATCTATGTGGATCACCCGTCGTCCCTCGCGGGCGGACGAGAAATCTGGGGCCTGCCGAAAGAATTGGCGGAGTTCCATTTGGAGGATGACGAAGCGCTACGCATTGCGGCGTATCAGGAAGGCCGTTTGTTGTGCGCACTTGAGACGGGAATGCCGAAAGGCAGCGTTCCATTCCTCGGCAAAATGCGCGCCTTCGGCAGGTGCGATCGGATACCGCGTCTATTCCGGGCATCGACGCGATCCCGACTCGGATTTTCTTCCGGCGTTATCGAGGTGCCGCCTGGGAGTCCCTTCGCGTCGTTGGGCCTTTCCGGCCGCAGGACAATTCTTCATCATCGGCGCGTCCGAATGTTCGTCCCGGCGATCGGTTGACTCGAATGAAGACTCGATCGGAAGAACTCCACCAGCACCCGGCCATACTCTTCACGCTCCGATGGGTTGATGCTTCTGTGCCATGACCTCGGCAGCAGGTGCAGAGTCTTTGGCTCTCCAGCCGCTTCAAACAGTCTTCCGGAATCGGAGGGGCGGGTAAGAATATCCCGGCCGCCATGGAAAAGAAGCACCGGCCGGGGCGAGATCTTCCCGATCGCGCGCAGCGGCGAGACATCGCGCGGATGAGCCTTCAGCCAACCACGGCCGAATCCAACTGCGAGCCGTGCGACAGCGACTGCAAGCGGCCCGAGAAAGAGTCTGAATCTCCGATCGATCGCGGTTTCCAGAGTCGCATACGAGGCATGGGCCGCAGCCGCGACTATCCGGTCGTCATCCGCCGCCGTCATCAGTGCAACCGCCCCTCCCATCGAAAGGCCGAAGACCCCGATCGGTAAATCACGCGTCTCTTCCCTGCCTCCCAGATAGTCCAGCGCGCCGGTGAGATCGTTCACCTCTTCGTAGCCGATGGTGCTTTGCCGCCCATCGCTCTGCCCCATAGCGCGGAAGTCGAACAGCAGCAAGTTGAAGCCCTGATGGCGGAGCATCTCCACCCATGGGCGCAGCTCAAGGTGGTTGTTCGGATACCCGTGGCACAGAATAACGGTTCCAACGGCCTCCCGAGCAGGAATGAACCATCCCGACAGCCGCATTCCATCCGCCGAGCAGAACTCAACCTCCTCTGAACCGGCCAACCGTTCACCCGTCCGCCCGCGTCGCCTGATGGGGTGGGTGGAGAAGTACGCGACCGCAAACGATCCCAAGCAAACCGCCGCAGCGGACGCGAGGAACACGGCCGTTGGACTGATTTTGCGCTTTGGTTGTTCCAACACCATCCCTGGTAACCGATGTATTTGACGAATTCCGGCTTGTTTCCGTAGTAATCGGTAGACGACCGCACAATCCGTGCGTCGCGCCTGCCGAACCAAATCGTGAGTAACTCATACGCTGGAATCTATAGTTTCGTCGCCGATACGTGCATTCTTGTTGTCATTGCATATCTCCTTGCGCGCGGCCGATTTCTCGCGCTGCTCTTCCGCGAGAAGCTCGAATTCCGCCAGGCCGCGACCCTTGGAGTTGTATTGGGGCTGATCGGCTTGACTGAAGCGGTATTTCCTGACGCGCGATTTCCTTACGCGGCTCACACGCTCTTCGTGACTTTCGCCGCGATCGTGGGCGGCCTCGGGGTGGGGCTGATCACCGCCAGCTTGGTCACGATTGGCGCCTTCTTCTTCCAAGGCACCCCGCTTGTCGTCGGGACCATGCTGGCGATTGTTGTCAGCGCCCTTCTCGGCAGGTCTGTTCGCCGCCTCGAATCGCTGCCCACGCGCCTCCTCGCGGGGCTGGTAGTGGGATGCCTCGCGCAGGCCTGCAGGCTGCTTATCAACATCGCGGTGGCAAAGGAGCTGAATCTGGCGATCTTGCCCGCAAATTTCTGGATCAGCGCGCCTGCGAACGGTTTCGGCGTGATGCTTCTTCTGCTTGTCGCAAGCGACGCTCAGGTCCGCGCGGAGAGCGAGCGGCGACGGCTCGACGCGGAGCGATCGCACGCCCTGGCCTCGGAAGCCCAATTGACCGCTCTCCGGGCAAGAATGCACCCCCACTTCCTATTCAATGCGCATAACTCGATCGCCGCTCTGTGCAGCGTATCTCCGGATCGCGCGCGCTCGGCGATCCTCCGGCTGAGCCACCTCATGCGCCGCGCGCTGGAGATGAGCGGGAAGACGACGGTCTGTCTGGGTGAAGAGATCGACGCCGTCCGAACATACCTCGAGGTTGAGCAGGAGCGGTTCGGACCTCGCCTTTCCATCATGTGGAAGGTAGAGCCGGCTGCGGAACAAACCCCGG
>JBGPOG010000032.1:0-14790 GCA_041487935.1 Chthonomonadia bacterium
CTTGCGGCGGTGATGGGACACGAGGTGGGGCACGTTGCCGGCAAGCACGCGATGAAACAGCTCACCGCGCAGTTGCTTGGGACCCTTGCGCTTGTAGGCTTTCAGGCCGCTCACGCGAATACGCTCAGCACCGCCGGCAGCCTGGCAGGCGGACTGGCGATGTTGAAATTCGGCCGCGACGAAGAGAATGATGCAGATCGGCGCGGACTGAGAAATGCCGTGTCGACCGGATATGACGGATCGGCGATGCTGACGTTCTTCCGCCGTCTTCAAGAGACAGAGAAAGATAAGCCCAATGGATTCGAGGTCTATTTCCTAAACCACCCTCCCACACCGGAACGGATTAGAAGAGTTTCCAAGGAGCCTGGAACGGCGGAAACGGCTGCAAACTTCACGGGGCTGGGCCAGGGCCTGGCGGAACGCTCGCTGTTTCGCGAGGCGGCGATTGCATACAAGCGCGCTCTGGAGCTGGACCCAGGGAACGCTGATATCAAAGCTCGGATCGCGGATGCATTACACAATGTACCCGCCAATGCGGCCCGGCCAAAGCTAAGTCCCGCCGTCCGCGATGAAAAGCTGAAACAGCTCGCCGGGTTCCAACAGGAACTGGACTCGACGCGCGCCCAGATCTATTCGGACCGTACTCAGCTCGCAAACGCGCAGAAGGCTGCGGAGGACGAGCTGGAAGGCGCGGCTCGCTCGCTGACGAACGCAAGCCAGATGATCAGCCGTCGTGATGTGGTGCAATACCGGCAGTTCGTTCGAATGGCGCGCGCTTTCGACCGGGCAACGCGGGCCGGCGCGAACCTTCGCGCTGCCCGGGATCTGTCGGAAGATTGTTTGATCGAGCTATCCCGTCTTTCGGCCACGATGCGCTCCGATATCGAGAATGGCGATGCGGCTGCTGGAAGCCAGGTGGACGGGCTCTTGATGACCGGCCATTCGATGCTGCACGATCTTTCTAACGGTATCAATCTCGCGCGAGGCCGAGCCGGAGATGCTAAGGACGGCGCGCGATCGCTGCGCAACGCTGCAGATAGCTTGATGATGTCGTTTCGATCGCCGTTCGGCTACACTACGGGTCAGTACAGTATTCTCGATATGCAGGTGGGTACCGCTCAGGATACGCTTAATGAAGTAGTGACCGCCACGCGACGCGCAACCGGGATGATCGCTCACTCGCGCACGATGCTCCTCATCGCGCGCATCAACTATCTGACCCGCTCGATCAAACCGGACGATTCCGCTACGTCCGGAATCATCGCACACTATCTGGGCGTCGATTCGGCAGACGTGAAAAGCCGCCGGCAATCGCTTGCATTCGGCGATGCAGCGCTGGCTCTGGCGGATGACGAGATCGAAAAGTACCAGGATGCCAAACGGAAAGTCAACAAAGACGGTAAGTTAACGGCGCGCCGGAAGCCCGAGTCTTCTATCAAGGATCAATCTGTGCGCGATGGTCTAAAGTGGGAAAATGCGGGAGTGCTTCTCAATCTAATCGCCAACGACATCTCGCGGGAAACAAAGGGTTTTTGATTAACCACGAAGACACGAAAACACGAAGGGCGTGATTGAATAATTTGAAATCAATCAAGAATCTTCGTGTATTCGTGCCTTCGTGGTGAATAGAATCTAAGGGATATTGCTTGCAGCGGAACCTCACAGCGGTACTTTACGCAATCATCGGAATTGGCGCTTTGGCCGGATTGTATGGGGGACTGAAGCGTTACCAGGTTGAGAGTTACAACAAACGAGTCGAACTGGCGCTGGAATACACGGAGCTTAAGTCGCTGGCCGATGTAACGGGCCGGCCGATGCCTGAAATCCTTTCGAGGCTTCACCAAGCGGGCATCAGTTCCGTTGCGATCGCCGAGGATACTCTGGCGAGCCTGGAAACGCGTGGCGCCATCCATCCGAGGCAGGTAGGGCGAGATGTCGTCGTGTCGGTCGACTCTCCCGATCTATTGAACCGAATTGAGCAGGCATTTGCGGGAAAGGGAGTTCCGTTCGTTAAGGATGAGACAGAGCGAACTCGCCCTATTACGAGGTTTATTCCGGCGGGGTTAGCCGCCGGCCCGGAAGCCGTGTTCAAAGCGGACTATGCGAATCTCCGTACCCTTGGGATCGGACTCGATGAAGATTCGTTGAAGGACATCACGGCAGCCCGGCTTCAACCGGTCGCTCGCATTTCCAATTGGCCTGGGGTTTCGGCGAAGACGATGCAGGACGCGCTTGCGAGCCTCAAGGTCCAGGGCATCAAGACCGTTGTTTTCCAGGGAACCGAAGTTCTCGGATTTCGGGGACAGCATAAGGAGGCCGCTGAGGCCATTCAGGCGGCCGGGCTGAATTACGGGCAAATCGAGTTCGGCAAACAGAAGGGTGATGAGAAGCTTAGCATTGCGCTTAGGGGCAAATACGTCCGCGTTCACAGCATCAGCGATCAGGAGCTGGGCACGCTGGACGAGAACGAAGCGATCGACCGCTTCGTCCGGGCCGCGCGCGAACGCAACATCCGGCTGTGCTACATCAGGCTTCCTTTTTTTTCCGGCGACGACCCGATCGGTCTGAACGTCGAGTTCCTCGGGAAGATTACGCGGGCGATCGCGCGCGGCAGCGAGATGAGCTTTGGTATCGCTCACACATTTCGTGAAACCGACCTCCCAAGCGCCGCACTTCTCTTGATGGGACTGGGCGCCGGAGCGGGGCTGGCTCTTTTGCTGGTTCGAGTCGTACCGATGAGCGCTTCAGTAACCGGAGCCTGCAGCGTCGCGTTGACTCTTTCATGCGGCGTTCTTGCGTTCGTTGGCGGTGAAGCGGGTCGTAAACTCGCGGCGCTTTCGGCGGCGCTGGCGTTCCCGGCAATTGCCTGCCTGCAGCGCGACCTTTTGAACCCGACGGACTGGAGCCAGCCGGTTATGCGGGCGGGCTCCGCCGCCGCGCAATCGATCAAAGTCCTGATCCGCTCGAGCGCCATAACCGCGATCGGCATAGCAATTGTCGTGGGATTGCTGGCAACGCGGCCATTCATGCTAAGGGCCAACCAGTTTCTTGGAATCAAGGCCGCCCATGCAATCCCGATTCTGATAATCGGCTTACTGGCGATCGTCGGATTACCGAAGATCGACCGCCCTTGGACCGAAAGCTTGGCGGCCATGAAAAATCGCGCCGGCCGGTTTCTCGGTGAGCCGGCCCGCGCCGGACAGCTTCTTCTGGCAATTGTCGCGCTGGTAGCGCTCGCTTTGGTGGTCGTGAGGACCGGTAACGATCCTGGAGTCGGAGTATCTGGCATGGAACTGAAATTTAGGGCTTTGCTGGACCGGTTCCTGCCGGTGCGCCCGCGCACGAAGGAGTTTCTGATCGGCCACCCGGCGTTCGTTCTCGGGTTGGCGCTGTGGTATCGCGGGCGCCGGAAATGGGCTTTGCCGATTTTCGTGGTCGGTGTCGTAGGCCAGGTTTCGATTCTCAATACCTTCTGCCACATTCACACGCCGCTAGTTCTTTCGTTGATTCGCGACGTAACGGGATTAGTTATGGGAGCGGTCATCGGGTTGGCCATCTTTTGGGCGGTAGAGAGATTGGCTGGTCCGCCCGGAAGCGTTCCGGCGCCGGAAGCGGAAGGAGGCTGAACCATTCCGCCGATGCGCATCGCGCTCTCCGGTTACTACGGCCGCGGCAATACCGGCGACGAAGCGGTGCTCGCGGGCATCATCGAGTCGTTTGAGCGGAGGGCGCCCGGGGCAGCGGAGTTTACGGTTCTGTCCGCCGATCCGGCAGATACGAGGGCCCGCCACGGTTTGGACGCTGTCGATCGAATGAACCTGGGCGCTGTCAGGAAGACGTTTCGGGACTCGGACCTGCTGATCAGCGGAGGTGGAAGCCTTCTACAGGACACAACCAGCCTGCGGTCTCTGGTCTACTACTTGTGGATCGTCCGAATGGCGCGCTCGTGCCATCGGCCGGTGATGTTTTATGCGCAGGGCATAGGCCCGCTCCGCCGGCGGGTAGCGCGAGCGCTGACCAGGATTGTTGCAAACCGGGTTCAGTATATTACCGTTCGCGACGAAGAGTCCGCTAATCTACTTCGACGGATTGGGGTGAGCCGGCCGCCGATCGAAGTGACCGCGGACCCGGCGTTTGCACTCAAGCCGGCGAACGACGAGCGAGTCCGGTCCATTATCGCTGAAGCCGGAGTGTCTGAATATCTGCCCGTGATTGGATTCGCGCTTCGGGCATGGCCGGGCGGACCGGCCGCTGAAGACTATGTAGACCTGGGACGCCGAATGATTTCGGCGGTCAACTGTAGTTTGCTGCTTATTCCCATGCAGCCCACTGGCGACCTGGAGCTTTCGAACCGGATTGCAGCCGGTGTTGGACAGAACGCCTGTGTACTGCAAAGCCGCATGTCGCCAAGCGAAGCAGCGGGAGCGATCGGCCGAATGTCGGGGATGGTTGCAATGCGTCTTCATGCTCTTATATTTGGAGCAATTGGAGGCGTTCCGATGCTGGCGTTGGAGTACGACCCGAAGGTGAGCCAGCTTATGTCCCGGCTCGGGCAAGGCGCGCGATGCCTCTCACTCAAGCACTTTAGTCCGGAAGCCGCAGCGGATTCCTTGATCGCCGCTTTGAACGAAGGGACATACCTCCGTGACGACCTGAAAGACCGTTCCCGGCAGATGTCTGAGCTTGCGTTGGTGAATGTCGATCGCTCGCTTGAAGTGGCGCGCGGTTTTCGGTAACATTTCTACATAGAATTGCCGTATTCGGGATAATGTCCATTCGAGGCCAAACCATGCGCGCGGCCGGGCATTCCCTCACCAAGCGTTAAGTTGAAATTTCACTAACGACCCGTCCATCCCCCCGGTACGGGCGCATCGCATACGGCCAGGAAGGCCGGGCAATCAGGTGACGAGTCCCTTGGACGGGTCCAAGTCATCGGCACGGTAAATGACGAAACGCAAACTTACCGCCTTCTCCCTCGGCTTGGCGACAGCAGTGATGCTGTTAAACGAGCAGGCGGCCTACAGCTCCGAGACCATTACAGAATTACTCCGAACCGATGATGCCGTGCGGAAAGCAGCGCCTCTTCCGTCGGCTCCGTCGGCTCCCATCGCGTCCCTTCCCGCGGCTAATGAAACGATTTGGGATTTGCTGCGTTCCCCGGAATTCGCAAAGCCGGCGAAGTCCGGCGCCTCACCGGCCATCGACCTGGCAGCTACTCCAGCGAATGAGACCCTCTGGGATCTCCTCAGGATCCCCGGCAGTGGGAGCCGTATTGGCGCCGCTCCGAACTTGCCGTTCGCCGGCGCAAACGCCCCGGCATACGAGACGATTTGGGACCTCTTGAGGGCTGCGGGACCGGTGACGCGGGCGGCGGCGCTTCCTCCTCCGAGTGGGACGATATGGGATCTCTTGAGAGTATCGGGGCCCGCGAACAAAACTGCGGCTCTGCCTCCGCCAACCCAGACGATTTGGGATCTGCTTCGCTTAGGTCGTCCGATGCAACTGGCGTCGAACGGTGCTCCGGGCGCCCCGCCGCCGGACCCGGGAACCATCTGGGATCTCTTACACCCGGACGATTCCGCGAACTTGCCGGCACCCGGCACTCCCGGCGCAATGACGCTCGCGGACGCGGTGCGGGGCGGGCAGCCCGGAATCGATCCCAAAACCGGCGCGCCTCTCGCGCTGGCTTCCGCAAAACCGCGAGGAGGCGTTCCGGGATTCTTCGACTCGATGAGCCATACGTTCCGAAAAGTCGGAAAGGCCCTTAATTCGGACATTAAAGTCAACGGCCAGAAGTCGCTCGGCTTCCATATGGAGAACGTCTCAGGCAGCGGCGAGACCTATCAAAGCGATACCTACTATGGAAGACGAGGTATCGGAGGGGCCTACGACAACACGGACCTGACGATTCAGGGCAAGATCGCGGGCCTCATCAATTTCGAGACCCGATACAGCAATAGCTTGTATGGAAACCCGTATGACAACCGCTTGTCCCTGAACTATGACAGCAAGCACCTGAAGGTCGACGCGGGAGATATTACGGGCACTATTCAGGGGAATTCGCTGATCGATTTTACGAGGACACTAAAAGGCATCCAGGTCGCGGGCGACGTCTTGCGTGGAGTCCGCCTGACAGCCCTGATGTCGCAAACAAAGGCCGAAGCGCACACACAAGTGCTTCCCGGCGGCAACGGGCCGGGGCCTTACTACGTCTACGTGGGCCAGATTGTCGATGGCAGCGACCACGTGCGGATCAACAATCACGACGTTTCACGCGACGAATATACGCTCGACCCATATACCGGACAGCTTCAGTTCAAGGTTGGCACCATCATCCATCCCGAAGATGTTATCGCGGTGACCTTCGAGAGTTACGGATATAACCAGTCGGCCGGAACGCTCACGGGCTATCGCGCGGATATCAATCTCATCAAAGGGGCGAGGATGGGGTTAAGCTATCTCGCCCAGATGGCTCCCGCGAGCAGCAGCGCGCTTTCCAGCAAAACAGATCAATTCCAGGGTTATGGAGACGTTACAACGCCGTATACGCTGGATTTTCCGGTCGACTTGATCGTTCTGACGAAAGACTCGAAGGGCCAGCCGCTGACCTGGCAATCCAAGTACCCGATGACGGTGACAGTCAACGGCATTCCCCAGGTGTGGAAGACCGATTATGTCGTTGACCCGGTCTTGCCGAACCGCGTGTTTTTCTCTCATCCAATTCCCAGCACCAACCTCGTTAGGATAACCTATGTCCCGCGTGTGGATAACCAGGCGCCTGGTAATAGGAACGTAGTGGGATTGGATTCTTACTTGCCGCTGGGAAAGCTTGGGAGCATCACGGCGGAGATGGCTACCAGCAAATTGGATCTCTCAGGGACGAACGTCAAAGGCGCTGCCTGGCAGGTGCGCGGCGACATGAAGTTCATGAAAGACCGGCTGCATTGGAACTGGAATCTGAGAGACATCAATCCGAACTTCACGTCCATCGAAAGTCCAGGGTTTCGGCGAAACGAAGCCGGACTGACGATGGGCTTCGATTACCTTGCGTCCAGCGCGCTGAAACTGAACTTTAACCTGGAACAATCCAAGCGCCCGTCTTACGACTACAGCAGCCTGGGAACCGGCGGATCGTCGCAATATGCCGGCACTTCCGGGCGCGACGATTTTGCCCAGATGAACTTCGGAGTCAACTGGCAGCTCGGAAAAGCCGGCCAGTTGACCCTGCAGCACAATTCGATGGATACAAAATTGGCATCCGGCGGAAAGACTACCTTTCTGTCGGATGCGTTGAATTTCTCATACAAATGGAAGTCGCTGGCCATGAACATGATGTTTGGCCGCAACGATAATGCCTCCGCCGGCAGTTTGGCCAGTCCGGGTTCTACGACGACGACTACCACGGCCACCAACCAATATAACAGTAACTCGCTAACTCAGCGCATGGATCTTAACTGGAACGCAAGCGAGGCGCTGTCCTTCGCGGTTGTTATGGCGAACAGCAAGCTTGCCGGCTCCCAGGGACCTGGTTCGAATGCCCAGGATATGCAGCTCACCGCTCAAATCAAGCCCTTGCGCGCAATGCGGCTGACGCTGGGATATACGATGCAGAATTCGGGTTCGACCTCCTACCTGGGAAATCAGTTCGGAACAACCACGCCAACGACCACGCCGACTACACCGGCAAGTAATAACACCTCCGGCAATCTGATCCAGACGCGCCAGAGTCTTGGCAACGGCACCGGATCGGGATATGGCAACATCGGATACGGCAGCGGCTTCGGTTTCGGCTCGGGACTTGGCGGCTCGAATTATGGATCCTATTACGGTGGCGGATACAACTCGGGCCTCGGCGGATTCGGGAACTATAGCGGCGGGTTGGCCAACAGCGCTTCTTCAGGCTTCGGCATTACAAGCTTCGGAGGGAACAGCAAGGGCCTGAATATGTCGCTCAACTATCAACCTTGGCAAAAACTGAGTTTGGACTTTACGTGGAATCAGAGCTCCAGCGCCGGCGATTACCTCTTCAACAGCAAGCGTAACGACCTGGGAATGAACCTGACTTATAATGCCGGAGAACGCCTCACGCTCAGCACTGCGCTCAGCACCCAGAAAGTCAGCTATATTGGAAGCACCGGCGGCACGAACAGCAACCTCATGATGTTCAACATTCAGAGCAGGCCGTTCGGCAAGCTGCGGACGAACCTTAATTACTCGCTCATGCGGACAAACAGCAGCGGCAGCCTGACGACCGGAACGACGACCGGACTCCCGGGCGGCCTCGCATCGGGATACGGCAATGGATACTCTGGACTCGGAGGGACGAACTTGAATTCAATGTCCGTGCGGCTCGAATACCCGATATTGCGCAACAACAGCCTCTACTACCAGTTCGACAATTCAACCAGCAGCGGATACCTTGCCGCGATACAGAGCACCACCACATTCGGGCTGCTGTTCGATCTCACGCATAACATGGCATTCTCGTTGGGCTGGCGGATTCAAGAGCATATCAGTACGGATACCACCCTCAGCTCGGGCGGAACCAACTTCAGCTATAAAGCATCTTCCCTCGATGCGGACTTAAATCTGCACTTCTAACTGTCCGTTGTATGACCGGTCATAATCCCGTAGGATGGCCGATGAAGAACGTGTCAAGGCCGAACTGCTTTTCGAGATGCTCGGCGAGAGCTTTCACGCCAACAGTCTCCGTGGCGTAATGACCGGCGTAGATGACGTTCAGGCCTCTCTCCTCCGCCTCAAAATAGGTGTGGTGCGCACCTTCCCCGGTCAGGAAAGTATCGCAGCCGGCGGCCTGGGCGTCGCCAATTCGTCCGCCTCCTCCTCCCGTGATAATCCCGATCCTACTTACAGTTTCCGGCCCGGTTGAGATGACATGAGGCGAGATTTCCAAGACACTTACGCACCGCTCAATGAATTCTGTCAGCGTAAGATCTGCATCTGCCCATACGCCGAGCGGCACTCCTTCGAATTCGCTGAATAGCCCTCCCACGGTAAGCCCCAGCTTGCGGGCAAGAACGTGATTGTTCCCGACCTCCGGATGCGCATCCAATGGGAGATGGCAAGCATACAGGGCCACGTCGTTTTTAATGAGACAGGAAAGGCGCTGATAGTATGCCTGCGTGACCGGGGCTTTGGCGCCCCAGAAGAGCCCGTGGTGCACGATCATAACATCGGCAGACCCGGCGATCGCGTCATCGATCGTGGCCTGGCAGGCATCGACCGCAACTGCGACCCGCCGGATCCATTTGGGTCCTTCGACCTGGAGGCCATTAAAGGCGTCGCGATAGTCCGGCACGTCTCGGATCGCGAGGTAGTCGTCGAGATATCTGGTGAGTTCATCAAGTTGCACGATCGGTCTCCTTGTAAGTTATGTTCTGGGCTTCGCGTGAAGTCGAAAGGATCGACGTTGGAGCAAGCGGGCGTACCGTGAGATTTGCAACGGATAGCCATCTTTGCGCGCCAAAAAATCGACCCAAAAATGCTTGCCGATGCGCTTGAAATTGCATTAAGGATGTGTTAAGATACAGCAGAATTCCAGCCGTACACCGCCGTTTCTGTCGGGCGGCTTGAAACTGCGGAAGGGATCGCCGACTGTTATGGCTGAAGAGGAGTCCGGCTTTAGCGTTGTGGACAAGCGGCGCGTTTCGCAGGAAGAGTCAACCACAGGCGAAACTTCAAGCAGTGCCGCTCAAGAAGACGCCGAGCCTTCGCCGGAGTCCGGTGGGCATCTCCCGCATTCTCTTGGCGAGCTTCCTCATCTTACCGTTCGAGATCGTCTGCTGATGTCGATCGACATCCTTCACCAGGGCGCATGGCTGGCAATGGGTCTGGTTGCGGATCCTTCGACCGGCGAGATCGAACGCAACCTGGACGACGCCAAGATCGCGATTGACGCGGTCGCATATCTGGCTTCGCAGGTAGAACCAAGCCTTGACGAGCCGACGCGCAGAGAAGTGAAGCGCGTTTTGAGCGACCTCCAGGTGAACTTCGTTCGTCAAAAGCAACTATAATCCCTACCACCCAACGAGGAGAGTGCGCAATGATTCGTGTCGGGCTGCCGGCGCCGGCCCTGCTCCGTTTGCGAATCCGGGCTCAATTGGCCGTCGCGGGATTCAACAGGCAGGCTTCGGAACTTCGGCAGACAGTAAACCGCGGGACGGCCGCGGTGAAGAGTATCGTATCGATTCCATTCAGACTAACCCGGTCTGAAAACTCTCCGCCCCCGGACGTGGCCTTGAATCAATTTGAAGAACGCTACCAAAACTTGATCGATCTGCTGTGCTGGTCGGCCAAAGACGGCGTGAAGATGGAGGGAATCGAGCGCTACCACAGGCTGAAGGCGTGGTTCGCAGAGAACTACGATTCCGTCCGGCCGAAGGTCGTTCGCTATCTGTGCGATGTGGACGACTGCGCCTTTACCAACCCGATGAATTCCGCGAACGATCGTGATGCCTTTGAGAGTCTCTTTCTCAGGGACGATCTCGGCGAGCTCATTAACTCGGAAGACGTGATCTCCTGCATTCAACGCACGAGATCGGCTCTGGACTCATATCGGGAATCACTGGCGCCAATGTCGAACTAGGCGGTGTGCCGTAAACTCGAATAATTGTAACGCTCCCCCGGCCTCATGTCGGGGGAGCGTTGTGCTTGTAGGATGAAGGATGAAGGATGAAGGATGAAGGATGAGCCACTTAGTGCAAGTCCTCGAAAGATAGTCGTCGCTACGGGAAACCGCAAAAAAGGGATTGAGATGGCGGAAATCCTTGGCGGCATGGGGATGGAGATCCTGACGCTTTCGGATTTTCCGGGCGCCGAAACAGATGTCCCGGAGACCGGAACGACGTATCTCCAAAATGCCGAGATCAAGGCAAAGGCCGCTGTCCTGGCAACCGGACTCGTCTCCATTGCAGACGACGCCGGTCTCGAGATCGACGCTCTTGGCGGCGAGCCCGGTCTGCACTCCAAGAGATTCTTGGGAGAAGACACTCCTTTTGACATGAAGATGCAACACATCCTCGAGAAAATGAAAGCGGTGCCGGACGAAAAGCGAGGGTGTCGATTCAATTGTGCGGTCGTAATTGCAACGCCAATTGGTCAGTTCTATCAATGTACGGGAGTCTGCGAGGGGCGGATAGCGTACGAGATGCGAGGCAGTTTCGGATTCGGATACGATCCGATCTTCTATTTGCCGGAGCTTGGCAAGCACATGGCTGAGCTGCATCGGGACGAAAAACATAAGATCAGCCATCGAGGCAAGGCCCTGGCATGTGCCAGGGCGGTGCTGGCCCGGATCTTTCCGTGAAATAAGATTGTCGGCAACGATGATTCGGAGCTTAGCCATTATGAACATAATGAACATGATAAGCGCCGGCGGGCCGGCGCCGTCAGAATACTGTTTCCGATGCATCACGTATATCCTGTTCATAATGGCTATTCGTTCTTGCCGGCTGTCAATTGGCCCCGGTTAAACCGCTGCGCCAATGGCTTCCGCGTATTGGTGCGCTTTTTCCCATTCTTCGAGCGCTGCTGCAACCTCCGATTGGGCTTGCTCGTGGTCGCGGGCCATTTTAGCAACGTCATCGCCCGGCATCGGCGCAGACAGCGCCTCTTCGATCCGCTTCAGCCAGTCTTCCAAGTCGGCAACCTTCCCTTCGGTCTCAGCTACCTGCTTTATCGCGCGCCTGCGCTCCTTTGAGAGCTGGTGAGAGTTCATCCCCGCTGTCAGCGGATTCTGGATGTGGCCCGTCCGGGCCGCCACTTGAATGGAATCGTCAGTTTGCGGCAGCGGCCCATTTCGCGCCTTCCGTAAATGGCCTTTCGACAGCTGCTGCCTCCTGCCACCTGCCGCCTGCCCTCTGCCTCCTGCCACCTGCCTCCCGCCGTCGGCTGCCAGCCGCGCCTTTCCCTTAGCCTCTTTATATTCACGGTACGGGCCTTCAAAGACCGTGACGCGTCCATCGGCGATCTCGATGGTGGTCCCCGTTATCTGGTCGAGCAGATATCGGTCGTGCGAGATCAAGATCAGAGTGCCGTCGTATCGTCTGAGCGTCTCAACAAGCGCTTCGCGCGAATCGATGTCCAGATGGTTCGTAGGCTCATCCAGGATGAGTAGGTTCGGCTTGAGCCAGGTGAGCTGAGCCAGAGCAAGCTTATTCTTCTCGCCGCCAGAAAGCGTCGAAACCGGCCGGAACACGTCGTCCCCGGTGAATAAGAACCGCCCGAGATGGGTCCTCGCCTCGACCGGCTGCATTTCGCCCACGGCAAACATGTTCTCCAATACAGTTGCTTCAAGGTCCAGCCCGGATGCCTCCTGCGCGAAGTATCCTACGGTCACGTTCGCTCCGATCCGTACCGATCCGCTCGTCGGGTTTTCTTCGCCGATGAGCATCCGAATTAGCGTCGACTTGCCGGCCCCATTCGGGCCGACGATGCCTACGTGCTGTCCCCGGCTGATAAATAGATCGACGTCCTCGAATAAAGTGCGCTCGCCGAAGCTTTTCGTGAGCTGATCTATGATGACCACTTCGTTGCCACTGCGCATCGCCGCCTTAACGCCGGCCTTCATGCTCTTGCCGGAGGCGGTTGGGCGCTCGACCATCTTCTCCCGTATGCGTTCCGCCCAGCGCTTTCTCATCACGGCCTGGGTTCGCTTGCTGGGCGTATTCTTCCATTTCTCGAAGAACTCAAGCAGCCTCGCAACATCGCGCTGGTCGCGTTCGAAGAGCTCTTGCTGGCGCTTGCGGTTGGCGTCGCGCTGCGTCCAATAAGCGGAGAAGCTGCCGGGATAGATGGTGAGTTTTGTGCGGTCGAGCTCTGCCACCGACGTAACGACGCGGTCAAGGAAATACCGATCGTGAGATACCAGGATTACGGCGCCGCCAAAGTCGTGGAGGAATCCCTCCAGCCACTCGGTCGCCTCGAGGTCGAGGTGGTTCGTCGGCTCGTCCAGCAGCAGTACGTCGGGCGCGCTTAGCAATAGGCGCGCAACGGCAAGGCGTGTTTTCTCGCCACCGGAGAGGCGGGCAGTGGGCTTATCCAAATCGGTTTCGCTAAATCCCAGCCGCTTCAGGACGAGCTTGATATCGCGGAGGCTTTCGTAACCTCCCATCGCCTCGAAGCGATCGTGTAGGAGGCCATACTCGTCCATGACGGATTGTAGCTGCCCCTCCCCGCGGGCGTCCGCCATCGCGTGCTGAAGCCGGCGTAATCGTAGCTCCATCTCGAGGACCGGCGCGAAGGCGTCCTGCGCCTCATCGTAGACCGACCAGCCGTGCTCCACCATCTGTTCCTGGCGCAGGTACCCGAATCGAATGCCGCGCGAGTAACTCACCGTACCGCGATCCGGTTCCATCTGGCCGGTCAGGATTCTAAGCAGCGTGGTTTTCCCGCAGCCGTTGCGCCCGACCAGCCCCATCTTCCGGCCCCACTCGAGCCGGAGCGACACGCCGGAAAGGATCGCGTCACCGCCGAATGACTTCTCAATCTGATTTGCGACCAGAAGGCTCATGGGATTAAGGATACCTCGACTAACGAAACCTTCATCATAGACCAATTATTAGCAAAGCGTGGAACAGATTCGACCGGTATTCGGTAAGGTAATTGGGATCGATTGAAAGTACTCATCGTCGAACGATACCATTCGGTAATGAAGAGGACCTCCATGAAGAGACTCACATGGCTCGGTTTCATTGTCTGGGCGATTGCACTTACCGGCTCCCTGAATGCGCAAAAATCGGACACTCATCGGAGCCAGACTGTGCCCAAAGCCCCTGTAACCGCTCCGAAGGTTCAGCACGTCGAAGGGTCTATCAAAGCGCTGCCGGTCGAATCGACCTTCGTCGTGAATACGCCCAAGAACGGTGAGGTGACAGTTCGTGCGTCGAAAGCGAAGATTATGCACCGAGGCGCGCCCTCGAACATAGCGGCTCTCCGGCCCGGTACCGTCGTAGAGGTGACTGGCAAGATCAACGGAAGTGTTTGTACAGCGGACCTGGTGAACGTGGTGCGATTTCCGCGCGAATTGAGGCACTCTCCCAGAACGAAAACCGGCGCCTAACCAGGTTTTAGCAATCCATCTTGCGAGCCGTCTAGCGGCAACACCACGCCGATCGTGAGCAGAATGTTAGCGTAGATCCGCTGTTCGCCCGTAGCGATAGCCAGGCAAGTCGCCGGATTGGCCGAAGCATCGTAGAAATCAAACCGACCCAGCGCCTCCAGCGCTACCCCGTCCGGCAGGCACTTGCGAAACTCCATGAAAATGGGAGCTTCTCCACCTGACGCCGGCTGCATGACTTGCGCCGCTTCGATCGGGATCGCGTCCGCCACGACTTTCAACACGTCCGTGGCGCTAACGATTCCGGGCGCGAGATTCAAGTAGACGCGTTCCGCGGTCGGCGGAGACATCGTCGAGAGCGGGTAGTTGCCGTCTGCGATCAGCACCCGCGCCCCGTGCCCCGCCGCGCCAAGCGCGTTTAGTATCTGCGGCTGCAAAAGCGTTGATTTTAGCATACGCGAAGACTCTCCCTCGCACTCCCCAACCGAATTTCGATCGCTTTTCGCGAATGATACCTCACCCGGCGCAAATAAGACCGGCAACAGCGGCCCATCTTAAGGAGTTAAGAAACCGGCAGCCGTTTAGCCCGTCTGATGTAACTGTTCACAATTCATGAGAATTAGTCTAAGCGGGATTCCTCACTCCGTTCGGAATGACGAGGTGGGGGGCGCCGTCATTCCGAACGGAGTGAGGAATCCGCTTTTCGCTCTCAC
>JBGPOG010000033.1:0-14776 GCA_041487935.1 Chthonomonadia bacterium
ACGGCAACCTGTACGTGGCGCTGAGGAACACGAACCGCGTAGACGTATATAACGGCGCCACCGGCGCATTCATCAAGACCCTCATCCCCAAAGTGTTCGATGAGACGCCGGGTAATTTCTTTACCGGCTGCTCGATGCTGGAGTTCGGGCCGGACGGCAACCTGTACGTCTCGCGGTTCTCCGGACTAACCGGCCTTAGCGTCGTCATGAAGCGTTACACGCCCGCAGGTGCGTTCATCGGCAACGTCATTGCTGATTCATACTTCGAGACGAACCTGGCCAACCAGTTTGTATTCGCTCCTGTCGGCGTGATCGATATCCTGGATTCTTCATTGGGTTCGATCCGGCGGTACGACCTTGCCACCGGGACCTTCCTGGGGACACTCGCCTCCAACATCGCCGGCGGACCGACCGGCATCGCCCTCCGCCGCATCGCCAGGAACGTCACCTCGCAGGTACAGATCACGCGAAGCGCATTTCGGTTCAACGCGAGCACTCAGACCTACGTTCAACGCGTGACCATCAAGAACATCTCCGGTACTTCGATTGATGGGCCGATCTCCATCGCGCTGGACAACCTGGGAAGCAATGCCACCCTGACGGCTGTCAACGGGACCACCTCGCTTGCCGGGCCCTCAGGGAGTCCCTATGTCAACTTCGTGCTGAGCGGCCCATCGCTGGGACCAGGATCGACTGCAACGGTTTCTCTCAACTTTATCGATCCGTCCAATACGCTCATCACATACACGTCTCGAATTCTGGCGGGAGTGGGAAGCCGATGAGAAAGATACACATTCGATGGGCGGCGGCGCTTTCGCTGGTACTTTCAGCCTGTACCGCCGTGAACGTTGCAAGTCCCGCAGCAGCACAAAGCTACGGCTATCACGTATCCCTGGATGCCAGCCCCCTGACAACCTCCGATGCCGGCCCGTTCACGCTCGAGTTCCAGCTCACGTCCGGGATCGCCTTGGACGGTAACCGCACGCAGGCGATGTTGGAGAACTTTACGTTTGGCGGAGGCTCAAGCACAGGTAGTCCTACGCTTTTCGGGGGCGCTTCCGGCGACCTCACGACTGGCATCACACTGCGGACCTCCAGCTTCCTGAACGACTTTCAGCAGGGGTTCATCCCGCAGGGAATTCTGGAGTTCGACCTCTGCTTGATGACAACCGCAGCCAGCCCGCCTCGCGATCCCGCCGACGGGTTCTCATTCGCTATCCTGGATAATACCGGCACGGAGATTCCGACGTTGGGGTTCTTCGACATCGGTTCCGATGTCCTGCTCAGCGTGGATCTCACTGGCGGGGGAACGCCGACAATAATCACTTACCCGACGGACGACAGCGTTCCGCCTGCCGGCGGGACGACTCCCATCGTGATGGATGCGCCCGTGGTCACGCAAACGGAAGCCGTCTGCGGCGTTCCCGAACCGGGATCCACGTGGATCCTCGCTGCCTTCCTGATACCAGGCGCTGCGATCATCTTCCGCCGCAGGTAGAGCAGGTGACTGATCAGAGTAAGTGTCAGAATTGGTGAGACTTCGCCTGCGGACACGTGGCTGGGAAGGCGAGGAACGTAGAGGATTCTATTCGTCGGTAACTTCCGAATCCAAAGTTACTTGTGGCAGCCGGCGCCTTTTCTCCGGCGGAAGAAGCCGTTCCATCATGTCGTCGACCGTGATGATCCCACGTAAGATTCGATCCTCATCGACTACCGGCAGCGCAAGCAGGTTATAGCGGCTGATCATGTGCGCGATGTCGTCCGCGTGGTCGGTCGTATAGACGCAGCGGACGTTCCGGACCATGAATTCCGAGATGAGAGTTTCCGGTTTTGCAACCACCAGGTCGCGCAGCGAGATGACCCCCGCAAGGCGTCCGTCTTCGTCTACGACATAGAGGTAATAGATTGATTCCGCCCGTGGCGCCAGCTCCCGAAGCGTAGCGATGGTACGCTCCGCCGTCAGCGACTCCTCGATCGCAAGGAACTCCGTGGTCATCAGCCCTCCGGCGGTGTCTTCGTGGTAGGCCAGGAGCTCCATGACTTCCGCCGCTTCGCCGGCCTCCATGTGATCGAGCAGCTCTTCGGTGCGGTAGTCGGACAGGTCGGCGAGAATATCCGCCGCTTCGTCGGGATTCATCTCTTCGACGATGTCCGCCGCGCGTTCCACCTCCAGGGTCGACATGATCGCGGCGGCCTCTTCGTCTTCCATTTCCTCGATGGTGTCGGCGGCTGTCTCGACGTCGAGCGCCTCGATTACCTCCGCGCGCTGCTGAGGGGTAAGCTGCTCGACGATGTCCGCGATATCCGCCGGGTGCAGGCGCGCAATCTTCTCGTGCGGAATTTTGAGCTTGATCCGCCCGCCGCCCGCACTGCCGGGTTCCAGGGTCTCCACGTCGTCCCAGGAGATCAGCTTGGAGTGTAAGGGCTTCTTGATGGCCTTTGCAAAGGCCTCGATAGGCTTGGACACGCCGGCTCTCCGGAAGATTGCGCGTAAGCTGGCGTCCGCGCCCACCACGCAATACCGGTCGCCGCAGGTGGCAAGTCTTACATCGTTGACGCGAACCACGCGGTAGTCGTGTACGTCCACGATCTGCTTATCGAGAATATCGCGCTGAAGGCGAAGGTCGGTCGGCTGGGGCGTATATTCAGTAACGGCATCCCACGAAACGCGCAGGCGAATTCCTTCGTCAGTGATTTCAGCATCCTCGACGCTTACCCAGATCTCATTGTCCTTGTTGACGCAATAGAGGGCGGCGAGCGTCGGCAGGCGATCGCCCTGTGCCGCGATCGCGTCCAGCACTCTGGCCACCTTCCGCCCGTCCGGCTCCAAGACCGGCTTGCCAAGCAGTTCTGTGAGGTAGTTGATCATACAACCAATCTCGTTCGTAGGGATTATAGCCGGTGCTGGTAAGTGTGTCAAATGCGTAGGTGTCTTATCATCCCGCCACGAATAGTCCTCTTGCTCATTGTGCTTCTACAATAGTATGAAACGAAGAATACTTACTGTTGCAATCATCGCTATCTTCTCGGGTGCGGCGCTGTATCTCTCAACGCGTCCACGCGACCGCGACCTTCTCTTAACGGCTGCTCAAGTCACAGGCCCTCGCAAATGGGGAATGCACTACTTCTGGCTTTCCGATCGCGAGATACTCACCTTTGAGAAGGGTGGATCGAGCGGCGTTCGGGCGGTCAAGATCGACGCCCGATCCGGGAACGAGGCCACGCTCGACAAGCTGAGCGCCACCTTTCGGGGATTCTCGCCCGAAGGTGAGATGCACCTTTCGCCTGACAGAAAGTCGCTGCTCTGGAACTGGAGCGGACCTGGGTCGCAGCCTCGAACGCGTCGTTGGGGCACTGCGATTTCCGGTCTTGACGGATCGTTGAAGGTCGACAACCGCCCGGGTGACAACTTGGCGTGGCTGCCAGACAGCTCGGGATGGGTCAGGCTGACAAACAAGCGTGGCGTGGCATACGTGCAGGTTTGTAAACTCTCAGAATTACGGGCCGATGGTATTGCCATCGGGCGCCTCACAGGTTCTCCTATACAGTCCACCGGAATTGCAACTCCATTTGGCGGTTTCGTCGCACTTGGAACGGACCGAGATGGCCGGTTGATATCATCCAACCTGCCGCCTTACCTGACGTCCACGCATCTGGCGTTCGTTTACGGACTCAATACGGTTCATCCGGAGCAATCGCGGAATCTCCGGTCTATCAAGCTGTCTGGGCAGCAAGATTTTATCTCGGCTGCCCTATCTCCGCTGGGGGATCGTATTGTGTGGCAAACATATGAAATGTCTCTCTCTCCGGATCTTCCGGATTTCATTCTGCGACGACTACATTTCATTCATCAGAAACCGATTTCAAACACCCGAATCTGGATAAGCAACGGCGATGGGTCTGGAATGAGGCTGCTCGGCAGGCTGGAGGGGGCGCCGATGCCTTACATGCGGGTCCCGACCAACATCGTGGAGAACTTCGCCTGGACGCCTGACGGCAAGCGCGTCAGCTTTCTTTACGATAGCAAGCTCTTGACCGTTTCTGTAGAGTAATGGGAGACGGAGCCTGATGAAGAAAGGCTCTTTATCGGGCTGCCTACCCTCCACGTATAGTCAATCGCCCATCGTAACTGTTCAGAATTCGTGAGAATCTGCCTGTAGGCCCTCCCAATCAGGTCTCATCAACTGTGAACTGTTACCGTCCATCGTCCATGGCCCATCGTCAATCGTCAATCGTCAATCGTCAATCGTCCATTTCCTCTTGAGACACCCGTCTGCTGAACGAGTTGACATTTTTCTATATTTGTGATATAATTTGAGCGTGAATTGAGCGCAATTGGGCGCTCTCAGACAAGCTTGACAAGGAAGGAACCCCACACCAGGATGGCGGAAGAACCAGAGAACCCCGAGCAGATTGAAGAATATGTGGAACCCGCCGGCGAGACCCAGGCTATCCCCGACAGCGAGCGGATAGAAACAGAGTATTCCGGCGACAGCATCCAAGTTTTAGAAGGCCTCGAGGCGGTGCGACGGCGCCCGGCGATGTACATTGGAACCACCGATCTCAAGGGCCTTCACCACCTCTTCGTAGAGGTCACCGACAACGCGATCGATGAAGCGATGGCGGGGCACTGCACCAAGATAGACGTCACCCTCCATGCGGACGGCAGCATGTCGGTCGAAGACAATGGACGTGGCATCCCGGTCGACATCAACAAGCAGACAGGCATCCCCGGCGTCGAGCTGGCGCTGACGAAGCTGCACGCAGGCGGCAAGTTCGAGCCAGGCTCGTACAAGGTTTCCGGCGGGCTGCACGGCGTCGGCGTTTCGTGTGTGAACGCCGTGTCAGAGTGGCTCACCGTAGACGTCTGGCGCGACGGGCACCAGCACCGAATCGGCTTTCAGCGCGGCAATACAACCGAGCCTCTTCACAAAGTGGCAACTGCGCCGGCCGGCAAGACCGGGACCCTGGTGCACTGGAAGGCTGACCACGAGATCTTCCACGACTTCGCTTACGATCCCGAGCGCTTAACCCGGCGGATGCGCGAGCTGGCCTATCTGAATAAAGAGGTGACCCTCAGCTTCTTCAACGAGCGCGACGGCGGCGAACCCGAGGTCTTCCACTTCACGCGCGGCCTGGCTGAATTCGTGGAGCACCTGAACGAGAACAAGGAAGCGATTACCAAATCGATCTACTTCGGCGGAATGCGCGATGAAATCATCGTCGAGGCCGCCCTGCAGTTCAATATGACCTACCAGGAGGCGATCCTTTCTTTCGCCAACATGATCAATACGCCGGACGGCGGGACGCACCTTTCCGGCTTTCGGAGCGCGCTGACGCGCGTGCTCAATATGTACGCCCGGAAACAGGGCTTCCTGAAGGAGAAGGACCCCAGCTTTAGCGGAGAGGATACCCGCGAAGGCCTGTCGGCGATTATCTCGGTGAAGCTGCCGAACCCGCAATTCGAATCGCAGACCAAAGTGAAGCTGACCAACGCACCGGTGGAAGGCATTGTCACGTCGATCGTGGGCGAAAAGCTCTCTCAATTCCTGGAGGAGAACCCACCGACCGCCAAGCGAATCCTCGACAAGGTCCTTACGGCCCAGCGGGCGCGTGAGGCTGCGCGCAAGGCAGCGGACCAGATCAAGCGCCAGAACGCACTCGAGTACAATTCGCTGCCCGGCAAGCTGGCGGACTGCAGCGAGAAGGACCCCGCGAAGTGCGAACTGTTCCTGGTGGAAGGAAACTCGGCAGGCGGCAGCGCCAAGCAGGGGCGCGACCGCCGCACGCAGGCAGTCCTCCCGCTGCGCGGCAAGATCATCAACGTCGGCAAGGCCCGACTGGACAAAGTTCTCGACAATGAGGAGATCCGCTCCCTGATCACCGCTCTAGGGACCGGAATTTCCATCGAACAGTCCGACTCGAACGGCGACTCCAACGGCGACGATACGGGCACGCTCGAATTCGAAGAGGGAGTGGAGATCAACGGCACGGGCGAAAAGTCCGGCTCGAACGGCAAAAAGGGCGGTTACGACCTCTCCAAGCTGCGTTATCACAAGATCATCGTTATGACCGATGCCGACGTGGACGGCGACCACATCCGCACCCTGCTGCTGACGTTCTTCTGGCTCTATATGCGGCCGCTGGTGGAAGAGGGCTACGTCTATATCGCGCAGCCGCCGCTTTACCGGATCAAGTCCGGGAAAGACCAACAGTTTTACGTCCAGACCGCCGAAGACCGCGACAACGTGCTCAAAACGCTGCGGCATAGGAAGGACGTCGTGGTAACCCGTTTCAAAGGTCTGGGCGAAATGGAAGCGGAAGACCTGGAAGACACAACGATGGATCCCACCAAGCGCCTGCTGGCCCAGGTGCGAATAGAAGAGGCCCTGGCCGCCCAGGAGTTGTTCGACATTCTCATGTCGGAAAAGGTCGAGCCGCGCCGCAACTTCATCATCAAGCACGCCAAAGAAGTGGCGGACGTGGATTGGCATAGCTGAAGCGCTAATTTCAACTTAGGTCCACATTGGCCCACAGTTGGCAGCGGCTGTCAAGAGTGGATTCTTCACTTCATTCAGAATGACGGTCAAGTACGCTTTCGCCGTTCAGCTTTCAGCCTTCTGCCTCCACATTCCAGTCTTCCGTTTTCAGCTTTCGACCTTCAGCGTTTAGACCATCGGCATGCTCCGATGCCGCACCCCGCTCGCGTCGAAAATCGCGTTTCCAATCGCGGGCGCGATGCAGATGATCGGGGATTCACCGGCGCCTGCGGAGGGGAGGTCCTTTCGGTCCAGAAGGATCGTGTCGAACGCGGGAGCGTCGCCGAACCTGGGGATCCGGTATTTGGAAAACCTCGGATTGACGATCCGGCCATTCTCGAATTGGATCGCTTCGAACATGGCGCCGCCGATGCCCATCATCACAGCGCCCTCCACCTGGTTCTTTAGGTGCTCGGGATTGACGATGGCGCCGCACTCGAAGGCCGTCACCGCGCGCACGATTCGAACTCCCGCGCCGCCGCGAGAGCCGGCTCCCGGCGAGCGATAAGCCGTCCTCACGGGAGCGCATTCCACTTCGGCGCAGGTCGCGACGTAGCCGCCCTTCTCGGTTCCGCAGGCGATGCCGAAGCCCCGGTTTGAAGCCGGTTTCGACTTGCCCCACCCGAACTGCTCGGCGGCAGCGGTCAAGACTGCCCTCAGGCGAGTGTCTTTCAGGTTCTTTAGCCGGAACTCGACCGGGTCCATTTTGAGCGACCTTGCGAGCTCGTCCATGTGGGTCTCTCGCGCGAAGTTGTTGGCGGTGGAAGCCAGCGCCCGGTACGATCCCTGCCTAAGTGGCGACTGAGATCCGTGGAACTGGATACGCTGGTTGGGCGCACCGTATGGGGAACCGATAGCCGATCCGCCCGAGTTGTAGTTGTGGAACTCCCAGGCGAGAAGCTTTCCGTCCTTGGCGGCTCCGCTTGCCACTTCAATTACCCCGGCCGGCCGGAAGTAGGCCCAGGTGAACTCCTCCTCCCGCGTCCAGATCAGCTTGACCGGCTTGCCGGCTGCCTTCGAGAGCCTCGCGGCTTCGAGAGCGGCCTCACCGGTATGCTTGCCTCCATAGCCGGAGCCGGTGTCCGGCACGATGACGTGTACCTTCTCCTCGGGCATCTTGAACTCGGACGCCAGCTCGCTGCGGACGCCAAACGGTCTCTGGGTGCCGGTCCAGACCGTCAATCGGTCGCCGTTCCATTCCGCCACCGCCGCCCGAGGCTCCAACGGCGCATGGGCAATATAGGCCACCGTGTAAGTCTCGCGCAGCTTTACATCTGATTGGCTCAACCCGGCTTCGATCGACCCACTGTTGTTGCCGCCTCCTCCGCCAAAACCACGGCCTCCGCCCTCGCGGCCGCTCTCTTTCTTGAGGATCTCAAATAGCTCTTTGCTCGACGCATGTGGGACTTCGGTCCACTGCGTCTTGACGGCCTCGGCGGCCTTGGCGGCTGCGTGGACATCGGGCGCGACGACGCCGATGAATTCGCCATCGCGAAACGCGGCGGCCCCCGAGATGGACGAAGCCGGGTTCAAGTCGGCGTTAGCGAGCTTCGCGCCGTACGACGGCGGACGAATGACCTTCCCATAGACCATTCCGGGCCGCTTGATATCGGAGGAGTAGTGGTGCCGGCCCGTCACAATGTCCTCCGCGTTCAGCTTTCTGGCGGACTTCCCGGCAATCTTCCATTCGGAAGCGGGAGTGACCGGGGCGTCCGCCCCGATGGTCTGAGTCAGCTTCTGGCCCTTGGTCAACTGGCCGTAGGTCGCACTTCTGTTTGACGCTTTGTGTACAATCTTTCCATCCGAGGCAACGAGCGCGGTCCTATCGACCTTCCAATCATCGGCTGCCAGCCCGATGAGCGTTTCCCTTGCGGCGGCCGCCGCTCGGTGAAGCTGGGGCGCCATGCGCGGAGTGGTCTGGCTGCCGAAGGTGCCGGCGTCGTAAGGAGTCAGCTCCGTGTCTCCCATGACGACGCGAATGGCAGACATCGGCACTCGCAGCTCTTCGGCAACCGCCTGTCCGAGCGAGGTGCGGGCATTCTGCCCGACTTCCGCTTTACCCGTGAAAACAGTGACCTTGCCATCCTCCCCGATGTGCAGCCACGCGCCGATATCTCGCGGACCCTGTCCTCCGAACCCGCCACGACGGCCCCGCCCGGACTCCTGGGCATCGGCCTCAGGCGCGAGACAATAAACCAGTAGGCCCGCGCCCAGCAGAGTCATCAGCTCGCGTCGCGTGATCGCGTCTGCTGCGTCTCTCTTCGTCCAGGATTGAGAGGCAATGGACGACGCTTCGGATGGGCCGACAGGTCCGCCCGCGCGGGTTTCGAACAGCTCGTACCGCTCCGGCTCGATGAATTCTTCGAATTCGAATAGCTCGTTCATTTCGCCGCCCTCCTCATCTTGCGAGAGGCGCTTTTGATCGCCGCAGTGATCCGCGGGTAGGTTCCGCACCGGCAAACGTTGCCCTGCATCGCCTGCACGATCTGCGGGTCCGTGGGCTGAGGGTTTTTTTGCAGGAGCGAAACCGCGGAGAGGATCATTCCTGGAATACAGTAGCCGCACTGCATCGCGTCCGCGTCGATGAACGCTTCCTGCACCGGGTGGAGCTTGCCGTTCTTCGCGAGGCCTTCAACCGTCAGGATGGGCTTCCCGGCGGCCATGGAGACGGCCGTGATACACGAGCGAACCGGCTTGCCGGCCAACAGCACGGTGCAGGCGCCGCACTGGCCCTCGCCGCATCCATATTTGCAGCCGGTATTGTCGAGGTCGTCGCGAAGGACGAAGAGGAGGCTTTTGTCGGGCTCGGCCCGAACCTGGCGCTTGGCGCCGTTGACCTCCAGAGTGAATTCCTGTTTCATCGGCCCCTCCTGTGCAGAAAGCGCGCCTCGAACCGGCGAAGAGGTAAAATGCGTTCGGGCGGATTTCTGCCTGTACCAACGAAGTCGGCATTGGCACAGGCATAACTTTGGCTGCCGATCGTTGGCAGTCCTCCTCCAAAGGCGAACATGACCTGTCTATTTTGACGGGTCGAGGCCGTTCCGGTATCCGGATGAAAGAAAGAAGTTGAACAGGAACCCATCGCCCAGGAGTCGAATCTATCTGATGCGGCACGGCGAGGCGACCTATTTTGAATCCGATGGCCGGCCGCTGAGACCGGATATTGTTGAATTGGCATCGGAAGGAATCGACCAGGCGGTCGCCGCTGGCAAGGCGCTGACAGGAGCCGGCATCGATCGAGTGATTACCAGCGGCCTTCCGCGGACCGTGCAAACCGCTGAGATCGTTTTGGCACAACTGAGTAACCGGCCTGAAATCGAATCGTGGCCGGAGCTGCGGGAATTGCGCCCGGGCCGTCTGCGGGATATTCCTGACGACGAGCTGGAAACGGAATTCTTGCGGTCGATCCGAGGAATCGTTCCAGAATCCGCGCGGTTCTTGCGCGGAGAGTCGATCTGCGAGCTTCTCGATCGCGTGCAGCCCGCAATGGACCGGCTGCTGAATGAGTCAACATGGGCGTGTGCCCTCATGGTGCTGCACGGCGGGGTGAACCGGGCGATTTTGAGTCGGGCATTGCTCGGCGGTCGGGGATTTAGGGGGAACCTCGCCCAATCGCCTGGATGCATCAACCTCATCGAGATCGGCGAACAATGGACGGTTCAATTGATGAACTGGTGCCCATACGATCCTATCCAGGGCAACGGCCGGCTGGATACGATGGAGGAGTTGCTGGAGCAGTACAGGCGCTATCGCCGTATCTAACCGTAGGGGCGCCGCTTGCTGCGCCCAAGATTAATCGATCTTACAACTCCGGGCGCAGCGAGCAGCGCCCCTACGATTTTGGTCGCAACCAATGTCTCGTTATCTGGACAAATTCAGACTCGACGGAAAAGTGGCTCTCGTTACCGGCGGCTCCCGCGGGCTGGGGCTGGAAATCGCCGAGGCTTTTAGCGAAGCCGGCGCGCGGGTTTCGCTCGTGGCGCGGCGGGCGGAGTTCTTCGAGGCGGCCAAGGAATTACTTCCGAATGCGCTGACGTTTCTGGGTGACGTCAGCATCGAGGCAGATGTCCAGCGGGTGGTGAGCGAAACTATTGAGAAGCTCGGTCCGATCGATATTCTGGTCAATTCGGCCGGGATCTCCTGGGGCGCGCCGGCGATGGAGATGCCCGCGGAGCGGCTGCGACAAGTGTTGGCGATCAATCTCGAAGGGACGTTCTACGCATGTAAAGCGGTTGCCATTGGAATGAAGGAGCGCGGATACGGCAAGATTATCAACGTCTCCTCGACCGCTGGTCTGAAGGGTGAGCGGCCGGAGGTGCTCGATGCAGTGGGTTATAGCGCGAGCAAGGGCGCCGTTAATGCTTTGACACGCGACCTGGCCGTGAAGTGGGGCCGGTTCGGAATTCGAGTGAACGCACTGGCGCCCGGGTTCTTTCCGACCAGAATGACGGAAAAGGTGCTGCCGCGCGCTGAGGAGTATCTCAAAATGACCCCTCTGGGGCGCGCCGGAATCCCCGGAGAGCTTGGAGGCGCGGCGCTCTTCCTCGCGAGTCCGGCTTCGGACTACGTGACGGGGCATATACTGGTGGTCGATGGCGGCGGAACGGCGGGATAACGTAGTGTTTTGTGGTGGAGTATTGGTGGGCGCCTGGGTTACAATCAAATCATCTCACTGGAGCTCGCGATGAGTACTGAAGCAAACCGGACGATACGTCTTGATGAGGAACGTGCTCGACGGCTGGATCGATTGGCTACGCAAACCGGTGCGTCGCCAGACGCGCTAATCGATAAGGCTTTGGACATGCTGTTCAATGCCTCGGGAATGAGCGATGATGGGGAAGTTGGCCATCCATGGAGCACGCTAAGCACGCGTTCACTAGATAGAATTTGGGAAAACGACGCGGATGCAGCCTGCGATGACTGGAGAAGCCTTTATGGCTTGCAGTAGGGGAGAAGTTGTTCCGATCAATTATCCGTATACCGATCTATCTACGAGCAAAGCGCGTCCGGCCGTTGTTCTGAGCGGCCGGTCGTATCACGACGAACAGCCGGACGTTATTCTTGGCGCGCTCACGTTAATTATCGCGGCAGCCACCGACTCGATGGATTACGTCTTAAGAGATTGGCAGCAAGCCGGCCTGCGATTCCCAACAGCATTCAAGCCCGTCATCGTGACCCTAGAGCCAAACCTGGTTGTGCATTCGATTGGCATGGTTTCGGCGCGCTATCTGGGCGAAATCAGTAATCGCGTGCGATTGGCATTGGATCTCTGAATCGCCGCCTTCTTTTGCAACCATCGATCAAAATGACGCATGCTGATACAATGGCCGTCCGTGACAATCTTCGTTTCGAAGAAGCTCAACTCGAACGGTTTCTTCAACATTCTGTTGATGGCTTCCGCGGTCCCATCGACGTCTCGCAATTCAAGGGCGGCCAATCGAACCCTACTTACCTCGTCACTTCGCCGGATTCGATCTACGTCGTTCGCCGAAAGCCGCCCGGAAAGCTGCTACCTTCAGCACACGCCGTGGATCGCGAATACCGCGTGATGACGGCGCTCCGCGATTCAGGAGTGCCGGTTCCGCGGACCTATCTGCTTTGTGAAGACGAGAGCGTGATCGGAACGCCGTTTTATTTGATGGAGTACGTCGAGGGGCGCATCTTCTGGGACCAATCGCTTCCGGGATTACCGCCCGACGAGCGGGCGGCAATCTATGAGGAGATGATCCGCGTGCTCGCTGCACTCCACCATGTGGACTACAAGGCGATAGGGCTGGGAGACTATGGCAAGCCCGGCAGCTACTTCGAGCGTCAAATTGCGCGCTGGGCCAAGCAATACCGGGCTTCCGAGACCGAGACCATTGAAGCGATGGACCGGCTGATCGAATGGCTTCCGCAAAACATTCCGCCTGGTGACGAGACCACATTGGTGCATGGCGATTACCGGCTGGACAATCTGATCTTTCACCCAACTGAACCGCACATATTGGCCGTGTTGGACTGGGAGTTGTCGACGCTGGGACACCCGCTGGCCGACTTCTCATACCACTTGATGAGCTGGCGCCTCTCGCCGAATGAGTTCCGAGGCCTTCGAGGTTTGGATTTGCCGGCCCTGGGCATTCCAAGCGAAGAAGATTACATTGCGACTTACTGCGGTCGAACGAATCGTGACGGAATCGAACATCTGAACTTTTACATGGCCTATAACATGTTCCGGCTGGCGGGCATTCTGCAGGGAATCATGGGGCGGGTCGTCGAGGGCAATGCTGCAAGCCGGAATGCTCTCGAAATGGGACGCCTGGCAAGGCCCCTGGCCGAAGCCGGCTGGCAACAGGCGCAGCAAGCCAAGCTGTCGAACTAAGCACTCAGCGGTGTTTGAAACCGCAGATTTCGCAGATTTCGCAGAATCAGGAGAAATGGACGTGACCAACGATCCTCGGGACCCGCAAACGCATGCCATTATCGGCGCCGCTATGGAAGTGCACAAGAATCTCGGAAGCGGATTCTTGGAAGCTGTGTATCAGGAGGCACTCGCCTTGGAGCTCACCGACCGGAGTATTCCTTATAGTCGGGAAAGGCCATTATCGATCCGCTACAGAAGATGGACCCTCACCTGCAACTACAGAGCTGATTTTATCTGCTACGATTCAGTCCTGGTAGAATTGAAAGCAATTTCGCGAATCACGCATATAGAGACGGCCCAGGTGCTGAACTATCTAAAGGCGACGGGATTAAAGCGAGATCTCCTGATCAACTTTGGAAGCAGCAGTCTCGAATTCGAGCGTATCGTCCTCAATCTAGATTCCTAATCTGCGAAATCTGCGAAATCTGCGGTTAAAGGATGTTCCATTGGAGTTTACTCACTCCGAAAAAGTTCACGAATTACAGCAGCGTCTTGCTTCATTTATGGATGAGCACATCTATCCGAACGAGCAAGTCTTTCAGGAACAGATCGCGGATGGCGACCGATGGCAGCCGGCGCCCATCATCGAAGAACTGAAACCCAAAGCACGGGCGGCGGGGTTGTGGAATCTCTTCCTAGCGGAGTCGGAGTATGGCGCGGACTTGACGAACGCCGAGTACGCCCCGCTTTGCGAGATCATGGGTCGCTCGTATATGGCGCCGGAAGTGTTCAACTGCTCCGCGCCGGATACGGGCAACATGGAGGTTCTCGTGCGTTACGGCACTGAGGAACAGAAACGCACGTGGCTGGAACCGCTGCTCGAGGGCAATATTCGCTCTTGTTTCGCGATGACCGAACCTGGGGTGGCCTCTTCCGACGCCACGAATATCGAAAGCCGAATCGAACGGGACGGCGATCACTATGTGATCAACGGGCGCAAGTGGTGGATCAGCGGCGCCATGGATCCACGTTGCGAGATCATCATCTTCATGGGCAAGACCGATCCCGGCAATCCTCAGCGGCACCGGCAGCAGTCAATGGTTTTGCTGCCTAAGGACACGCCGGGGATTACGATTGTTCGCCCGCTCACTGTATTTGGCTATGACGACGCCCCGCACGGCCATGCCGAAATGCTGTTCGAAAATGTACGAGTGCCTGCCGCTAACATTCTCCTGGGCGAGGGGAGGGGGTTCGAGATTGCGCAGGGCCGGCTTGGTCCAGGGCGAATTCACCACTGCATGAGATTGATCGGCCTGGCCGAGCGCGCGCTGGAAGCCATGTGCCGCAGGACACAAACGCGCGCGGCATTCGGGAAGCCGCTCGCACAGCAGACCGTCACACTCGAGAGGATCGCCGAGAGCCGAATCCTCATCGACCAGGCCCGTCTGCTCACCCTGAACGCCGCGTGGAAGATGGATTCGGTTGGGAACAAAGAAGCCCGGATGGAGATCGCCATGATCAAGGTTGCCGCACCGTCGATGGCTTGCAAGGTAATCGACTGGGCGATCCAGGCGCACGGCGCGGCGGGAGTATCCGACGACTTTGGCCTGGCATACGCTTACGCGCAGACGCGTGCACTACGATTTGCTGATGGGCCGGATGAGGTGCACAGGAACCAGATCGGGAAGTTGGAACTGGCAAAGTACCTATAGTGGAGTAGAGGAGTAATGGGCGTAACGGAGCGATGGATCAGCGAGGAAACATGCTTTGCCTCTTAGACATACCGCCACTCAACTGCCCTGCGATTCCACCACTCCATCACTCCATCACTCCACCACTCCATCACTCCATCACTCCATCACTCCATCACTCCATCACTCCATCACTCCATCAC
>JBGPOG010000034.1:0-14770 GCA_041487935.1 Chthonomonadia bacterium
CTCCAGCTGCCACGTCCACTCCGAGAAACTCAAATCTCGCTCAGCTTTCATCGAAAAGAGCCAAAGATCGTCTCTGTGCCTTAGCCGGCGAGTTCGCTGGCGTGGAATTAGAAGGCGATCCGCTTGATCCTTGATCGTCCGACTGCCTCTGCGCCATACTTCATCTACGACGGCAGCGCCGTCATCGCCGAATCGACCGCGCCCAATACCGTTTCGGCCTACTACACGCCCGGCATCGACCAGAAACGGAACGGCTTCCAGGACTTCTTCCGCGAGAACGCGCTCGGCAGCACCCTGCAGATGCTAAACAGCGGAGACCTGATCGCCGACCGGTTTGAATACGACGCCTACGGAATTACGTATACATTCCAGCAGAACCGCTTCACCCCCTACAAATTCGCCGGAAAGCACGGCTACTACTCGGACAGCGACAGCGGGATGAACCTGCTCGGGCACCGGTACTACTTGCCGCTCCTCGGGCGGTTCTTGACGCAGGATCCGATCGGACATGGGGCGGGGTTGAACCTATATCAATACGTCGGAAATAACCCGCTGGTGAAAACGGATCCCAATGGAACCGACGCCGTAGTTATGTGGGGTCGCAACAAGGCCAACCGCGGATACTTCCGTGATCTCGCCAAAGTGTACGCCGCGAACTATGAGCGAACACCGCTTGCGGTAGTTGAGTCGTGGAGATCGCACCACCCGGTCGCGCATATATTCCACGTGGAAAGCGTAGCGGACATCCAGAAGGCCCTTTCAACTCCTAATATTGATACGATCATCTATTTAGGGCACGCTGGGGCTGGAGCTCTCTACCTCAGCGACCAAAAAATCACCGCCGAGCAGGTGTCAGAACTCAGTAGTAGGAATGTGACTCCTGGCGCACATATTCTTCTGGCGGGGTGTGACACGGCCGGGTATCGTTATCAAGGGCCGAGTATGGCGCAGGCGTTTGCGGATCGCTTCCGCACGGGCGTCAGTGGCGCCGATGGCGGTCTGTCATTTGGTCTTCCATTTTTCGGTATTGACTGGTATCCGGGAATGCTTAGGGCCGCCAACGGAATGAAAACGGTGTACCCACACCATCTCGATTAACAAATAGGCGCGTATTGGAGGCACTTCGGGACCGAGTGTCAAATTGTTCGGTCTCGAATTGATAGGATGATCTATGAATGCACATAGGGTTCCGCACGAATCCGAATTGGTGCCACGCCACGGCGCATTTGGTCGCGTCGGATGGGTGATTATTGCGATATTTGTGGTCGCGCTTGTTGGGCTTACTCTAAGTCTGCATCGAAAGCAACACTCGAGAACGGCGGTTGCCGACGTCTTTACGACTCCCGCAACTGTAGCAACCGTCTTAGACCTCTGCTACATGACTGACATCTACGTCGACGTTGAAGGTGGCACTTACGGCGGTCTTCTTAAGCCCATGCCAATTGAAGACGCTAAGAATCTCCTGCCGAATGTCGACACTGCGAAGCTTTCGGGATCACGCGTATTATGGCTTTTCCAATTCAGGCCTAGCTCCGTCGAAAAGGAAGATCTTTGGCTTGGTGACGGCTGGCTAAAAGTCACGGCCACCAAAGAGCAGGGACAGGTCATATGTTTGAGTCTGCTTCCAAGTTCATATGGGAACAAGGTGAAGCACATCCGCTTAGCTTCGAACGAGTAGGCTGCCCAAACGCGGGCAATGGTGAATACGGTCATCGCCGAATCCAACTCGGTGGCGATGGTCGCCTTTTACACTCCCGGAGTGGACTTCCTCCGCAACGCCGGCATCCACTTTGTGCGTGAGAACGGCATCGGCAGCACACTTCAAGTAACGGGCAATACGGGTTTAATCCAAGACCGCTATGAGTACGATGCCTATGGCAAGACCTACACGCTGCAGCAGAACCAGTTCACCCCCTACCTCTTCGCCGCCAAGCACGGCTACTACTCCGACGGCGACAGCGGGATGAACCTGCTCGGGCATCGGTACTATCTGCCCCTCCTCGGGAGGTTCTTGACGCAGGACCCGGTGGGGCACGGCGCCGGGTTGAACCTATACACATATGCATCCAACAACCCACTCGCCAATATCGACCCGACAGGCCTTGACTGGGCGATCGGACCGTCTGGTCATCCATGGTTGGTGTTTAGCTGGGAAGGACCTAGTGAAGTGTCTCAGTAATGTCATTACAACGACGACAAAGTGGCAAGAGCGTCATTCCGAACCGCCTTTGTGAGGAGTCTGGCCAGACGGCCACCCGTATGGGTGTTTTTTGCCTCGCATTGTAAGGACGAGTCGGAGACACACACTAGCTCCAGCCCGGTCAGGCTTATTGGAAGCTCTGATGGCAATTAGCGCCTGATACTCGCTTCCTGTGAGGAAGCAATGCTTCGTTATCTGGTTCATATATTCAATCTCCACAGAGCTCTCTGTTTTGCGTGCCTGCTGCTGGTAGGCGTGCCAATATGCCGTGCCGACACCTTCACAAAACAAGACTTCGACGAAGCGGTCGGAATTCTTTGCCGGGGGACCGAAAGGGCGGGGCATTACCGCGTCTTAGCGACGGTCGACAAGATCGTCCAGCATGGCAACCGGGCCCTGCCATGGTTAATGGAGCTGCTTGAAGACAAGCGACCGATGGGTAACATCGTGATAACCAATCGCGGAGAAGGACAGTTCGAGGCATTCCGGTCGTATTCACCGCCGCAACTCGGAGACGGAGCTCGAGCCCTCCTTAATGAGCTAACTCGCTACAGCGACAGAATAGGATACGGCAGGATTTCCGACTCGCAGCGCGCAAGGGCAATCAAGAAGTGGCGGGCGTGGTATAAGCGGTATAAGAGCAAGCTCAAGTGGCTGCCGGCAAATCGCGAATTCGAGTGGCGGGGGAGGAAATAGATTTGAGTCAGGCAAGACTGGGGGCGTTCCAGGCAGGAGAATTCTACAGGTTTAATCAATTATCCTATGCGTCCGGCAGCCCGGCGACGATTACCGATGTGATGCGACTTGATACAACATCCCTCGACCTCCCAGCGCCACTGGGTCTTGTGGGTTCAATTCCGACAGGAACATACGAACGCCGGTAACGCACTGCGGCCTCCGCACGTCTAAGTGTGCGGGGTCGCTTAGGAAGCGTTGTGTTTGAATGAGAATACTGATGGTCGGCGATGTCGTCGGCAAGCCGGGGCGGGAAGCCGCCGCGACTCATGTTCCGCGACTGCGTTCGGCTCATCGTGCGGACTTTGTTATAATAAACGGTGAGAACTCCGCCGGTGGCCTGGGGATTACCCGTGATATCGCCGAATCGTTCCTGGAGCGGGCAAAGGTAGATGTAATTACCCTTGGGAACCACGCCTGGGCTAAGAGAGAAGTCTTCGGATACCTTTCGGAGGAGTTGCGGATACTTCGTCCGGCAAACTATCCGCCTGGCGTGCCCGGCCGTGGAATGGGCATTTTCCAGACGCCCCTCGGGCCCGTCGCGGTGATCGTCCTGCAAGGTCGCACGTTCATGGATGCCGTTGACGATCCATTCCGGGCGGCGGACGATCTCCTGGAGCAGTGTGCCCGGGTAACGAAGACGATCTTCGTCGAGTTTCATGGCGAGGCCACTTCGGAGAAGCAGGCGTTCGGGTGGTTTGTCGATGGACGGGCATCGGCTGTGATTGGAACCCACACGCACGTCCAAACTGCCGACGAGCGGATTCTCCCGGGAGGCACGGCTTATCTGACTGACGTCGGCATGACGGGACCGTACAACTCAGTCATTGGAATGAAGCGCGACATCGTCATCCCGCGCTTTATGACGCAGATTCCGTCAAAATTCGAGGTCGCAGAAGGACCTGCCGCGCTTAACGCCGTACTAATAGAGATAGACTCGTCATCGGGCCGCGCGCAAACCATACAACGCATTCAAGTCAATCCTGATTCGGTGTCGCACTCGCAAGGAGGAGAGAAATGAAATATCCGCAACGGCGCATCTTGACATTAGCCGCAAGCGTGGCGGGCGCTCTGGCGCTGGCGGCCGGAATGTCGCGCGCGCAGAAGAACCAGGCCGGCGAAATCCGCATCTATAAGGGCGAACCGGCGATGACCGCGGGCATGGGCCTCCTCCCATGGGGAAGCGGCGAGGCCAAAGAGACTGAAGAGCACGTCTTCATCGGAAGCAAAGGCGTCAAGATCACGACGCATGGCCGATACCAGGGCGCCCGAATTGTCATGCCGGCGCCGGCCGATCTAAAAGGCTCGCTCGACGACAAGAGCGCTTATCTACAATTCACGTTAATGCTCCCGCCGAAGGACAGCACCTCGCACATGGGTTCCGACTATGGAATGATGGGAGGAATGGGCAAAATGGGTGGGATCGGAGGGCGCGGCGGCGCCGGAGGGCGCGGCGGAAGAGGGGGCGGCGGTGAAGGAGGGTTGGGCGGCGGGCTTGGCGGACTTGGCGGCGCTCCGGGTGGAGGTTCGGGCGGACAAAGCTCCCAGCTTGTCAAGCCGAAGCCGCTCTCCGCTATTCGACTCGTCCTGGTGACCTCGGATGGTAAGCACGTCGAAACGAATCTGGACCTCAATGCATCGACCAAGCTGCAGGACGATTGGAATTCAGTCGCAGTACCGCTCGTGGCGCTTCCGGGATTAAAGGATACCAACGGCGAACTGAAGGAAGTGCAGCTCTTTGGAAATTCTCCGGCTATTTTCTATTTGGGTGAGGCGCGAGTCATACGGGACGAGACCCCCATCCACGTCGATGACCTGCCGGAACAGACCGTCGCCGTGGGAGACATCGTGACGTTTATCGGCTCAGCCGAAGGCGGTGCGGCGCCTCTGAAATACGAATGGGATTTCGATAACACCGATGGCGTAGACATCGACGCTCAGGGCCGCGTGGTCAAGCACAAGTTTCGAAAAAGCCGCAAGGATCCTGCCGGCAATACGATACCCGACGTCGTCACGCTCACCGTGCGCGACATCTATGGCCTCAAAAAGCCCGTCACCACAAGCACGAAAATTAACGTGACGTTATAGTCCTAAGTTCGAGATTCCAGTTTGCGCACCTGACGGATGAGTTTCCAGGCGCGGTTTAGTCGCAAAGCAGGTAGGGAAAGGTCTTTTGGGGCGAAGTTTCCACCAAGGCAATCGTGCTGCGGTTGAGGCTCGCCCCTTTGCCAAATTAGCGGGGAGTGCCGAATGCGCTTCCGGTCGATTGCACCATTGCTTGGATTTGGTGTCGCTGTGTGCGGGCTCGCGTTCGCGCAGCCTGCCGATTACAAGTCGTGGTCTCCGAGGGCTCTTTACGACTACGGATTCGACCGGCTCAAGCACGGCCGCAGCTTCAACTCCGCCATTTCCATACTAAAGGAAGCCGCGGAGCGGGATGCCGCCAACCGAGAATTCGCCAAGACCTGGGACCAGATGATAACAAAGTAACCAAAAACCCGCCACTCCGCCACTCCACTACTCCATGCGGCACCCTACCATCGGCAGTTTCCCACATCGGTTACCAGTCTCCCCGCCCTATCCGCGACCATGAACGCAAACCGCGACGGGTCGCTGCAGCGAACCACCTTGATCGTAAGCTTTGTGTCGCCTGCGTGGAGCGATACGTCCGCCTGCGCGGGACCGTAACCCGCGGTCGGCCGGAACGGCTCGTGAGAATGGCGCTGGAGAATAAGCTGGTTGTTGAGCCAGATCCTCAGGCCGTCGTTGGAGTGGGCCACCAGGCGGGCTTCAGTTATCGTGGCAAGGTGCAGCGTGGTCCGTAGATAGACGACACCCGGCGCCCCATTGAAGATCGACTCTGTGTCCATCACGCTTCCCTCGAACGCCCGCCGCTGCCAGCGAACCAACCCGCCATCGCGCGCGAGGAAATCCTCGTCCGGCCCGGGCCGGTCCTCCGGTCCGAATGCCTTCCCGAAGCCGTCGCCCTCTATGTTCGTAAACGGGCCAACGAAGTGCCAGCACGATCCGCCCAGAAAAACCAGCTCGGATGTGATCGGCGTCCCCTTTTCCGGTGCAAGGACGATCGTGATCTTGTTTTTCGGCTCCAGTCTCGCTAATGCGGGCGCTTTCACCACGAATCCATACCGGGCCATGCCTCCCCTTGAAAGCATCTGCCGCTGGCCCTGGGCGCCGGGCACCGCAACTTGCCAGCCCTCCGGCAGAGCTAGGTGGACGTGGCCGGTAAAGTCCTTCTTTGTGTCATTCCGAATAGCAACCGTAAAGCTCCTCGCCACGTCCGGAAGAATCACCGGTCCTTTATCGCCGTAATCCACCGTGAATTCGAACCCGCCTGCGTGATAAATCGCCGTGCTCGCGGATGCGCCGAGCAGCGGTTGGACCAGACGGTTGTCCGTCCAGTTGACAGACGGCGCGGAGGGCTCAGGCGGACTGACCGCAGCCGTTACCTCGAGTGCGGGCGCTTCCAATGATGCGGCCGGCTGGGCTTCTACCCTTTCTGTAAGAGTCGCCGTGCTGTCTGCGCCATCGGCAATGGCAGGCGCTTCCGGGACCGTCGCTTCGATTGCGGCCGCTTCCGGCGGCTGCGGCGGCGCTCCTTCTGCTGGTTCCGGAAGAATTCCTAATGTTGCAGCCGGTTCGGCGATCTCCTGGGTCGGAGGCGCCGGCGATACTTCTTCATCATCCTTGGGAATAGCCATGCCGGCGCGAGCTTCCGGCTCGCCAGCCTCGGTTGAGACAGCAGCCCCTTCCGGCGCGATAATCGCAGGCGTAGCTTGGATCGCCGCCGCCGGCTCGGGCAATTTGTCCACCAGCCCCACGTCCGGACACCGTTCTGCAACCACCTTCTCGCCGGCCTTCACGATGTGTTCCGCAAGCTCGGCCAAAGTTCGCTCGACTTTCAGATCGGTCACTCCCCACCCAAGCACCACGGCATCGCCTAACGGGGCGATCCAGTTTTGAGGCAGGCGCTTTTTCCCATTCAAGATTCCCAAAAGGGCGCCAAGGGCGGCGGCGTTCGTATCCGTGTCATATCCGAGGTTAACCGTCGTACACAGAGACGCCCCGAAATCGCCCTGGCCATACAGCAAGCCGATCAGCGTAAGGCCGGCGTTCAGCGGCGCGTCGGCAGCGTTCTCGCTCGTCACGGCCTGCATAACTCGCGAGCGCGCATCCAATAAGCTTGTCCGCTGCTGTGCTGCGCTGCGAACGATGAGAGCAACGCGCGCGACCTGGCAATCGCTCGGAATCACCGACGCGCCGATCTCGATGAGCTTGAACGGATCGGCTTCGAAAAATGCCGCGCTCTCAATTGCCGCCCAGAACATCGCCGCCCATATTCCTTCGCCTGCGTGGTCGATAACGGCGTCATTATAAGCGTAGGCTGCGGCAACCTGCGGCGCGCCCGGAGCAACCATCGCCCAAATATCCGCGCGGGCAAGTCCCTTCAGTCCATTGTGAAACCAGTTGTCGAAGCTGCCGGTCATCGGCGCCCGCAGCCCGCGCCGAAGGTTTGCAGAAGCCCAGCCATATTCGTCCCACGGATAGGTTATGTGCTTCTGCCAGGCCGCCGCCAGATCGTCAGAGGTGGGATCGATGCCGTTCTCGCGCAAAACGTGCAGCCACACGAGCTGGATATCCAGGCCGTCGAATGCGGCCGATTGTCCGGGAATCGGATCGTAAAATGACAACCGATGAAGCTCTGTGCTTCCCTTGAACGGAGCGCCAAGCGTCGCGCCTGCGCACTTTCCCGCCCACCCGCCGTATACTCGATCCAGATAATCGTCCCTGGTCATTAATAGCGCAGCCATGTTTCAATCCTTCCCAAGAAACGGTTTGATTCACCGGCGCATCAACATCGTCATTACCGAAAGTCCGGCGAATCGCTGCTATGTTCGGTTTTATCGGCGCGGATTCCCGCTCAGTCAACGTTCTTATTCGGCGCCATGCACAGGATTTTCAACTCTGGCGGCGAATCTCTTCCGCGGAGGGACGAGGTCCATGACGACACTCTATTTCCTGAGGCACGGCATTGCCGAAGACGCCGCGCCCGGAATGCCGGATAGCGGCCGCAAGCTGACGGACGAAGGCAGAGCGAACATGCTCCTCGAAGCGGAAGCGCTCAAACGCCTGGATCTGAAACTGGATGAGATTATAACAAGCCCGCTGGCTCGAGCCCTGGAAACCGCGCAGATCGTCGCCGAAGTGATTGAGGCGGCCGATGAGCTGCACGTCGATGACCGGTTGGCTTGCGGCTGCTCGATGGGCGATTTGCGCCGCCTGCTCGCAGACTATCCAAATGCTGACCGGCTCTTGCTCGTTGGACATAACCCGGACTTCACGATTTTACCTTCTCAGCTTGTGGGACAGACAAACCTTCGGATGCCGAAGGGGGCCATTGCGCGAGTCGACGTACAAAAGGTCGAACCTGGCGCGGGAGAGCTCCGATGGCTCATTCCCCCGAAACTGCTCGTGCTGGCCGGAGGATTTGGAGACGCCGGAGCCGCTCTTGAGCCTTAGACCGGACGCAAGGATCTCCTACCCGCAGCTCTTGATGCGCAGGCCCGATCTCAATCGCCTGCCAGGTCCAATGCCATTGCCGGCCGGTTACGTTCTCAGGCGATATGAAACCGGCGAGGACGATGCGCTCGCAGAGGTCCTGAGCCTCGCCTTCCCGGACTATATCTGGAATGTGCGCGAGGTTCGCAAGCGGCTAACGCAATCCGCCGACGTTCAGGCCACTTTCGTCATCGATTTTGCCGGATCGCCCATTGCCACGGCCTCCGCGCGATTCGTTCCGGAGCGATTTCCGGGATCGGGTTACCTCCACTGGGTAGCCGTTCATCCCGATCATCAGGGCAAAAGGCTCGGTGCGGCCGCGACCGCAAAGGTGCTCCGCTACTTCCAGGATAACGGCAGCCGCGATTCCGTGCTTGAAACGGACGACTTTCGCTTGCCGGCCATCAAGACGTATCTGAATCTGGGCTATGTTCCGGAACCCGTCGATCCAGGGCACTCGGATCGATGGAATGCTCTGTTGGAGACGCTGAACGTCCGTTGATTCGTTTGGGAGGTGCGTTTGAATAGGACTGCTTTAATCGTCTGGGGCGGATGGGAGGGGCATCATCCGCAAGCGATCGCTCGAATCCTCGGGCGAATCCTGACCGCCGAAGGATTCGAAGTCGAGGTCTCGAATTCCCTCGACTCGTTTTCCGACGAAGCCAGGCTCAAGTCGCTCGGTCTCATCGTACCCATGTGGACGATGGGTAAGATCACCGGCGGGCAGCTCGGGCCTCTCTGCGAGGCGGTGAAGAACGGCGTCGGCATCGCCGGCTGCCACGGCGGCATGTGCGACTCGTTCCGCGAGGCGAGCGAGTACCAGTTCATGACGGGCGGCCAGTGGGTGGCGCACCCCGGAAACGACGGCGTCGAGTATGTGGTGAAGATCACGGATAGGGACCACGTTATTACCAGGGGAATGTCCGACTTTGCCGTCCGCTCAGAGCAATACTACATGCACGTCGATCCCTCGAATCACGTCCTCGCCACGACCCGCTTTCCTACAGAGAACGGCCCGCACGTGCCAAACGGCGAGTTCGATATGCCCGCGATCTGGACGAGGTATTACGGCAAAGGCCGGGTTTTCTACTGCTCTCTCGGTCACACGCCGGAAATCGTAGAAATGCCCGAAACGCTGGAAATCATGCGACGAGGGTTTCTCTGGGCGGCTCATTGCGAGAGTAATTAGTATAAGAGGCAATTGCAAAACTCGAACAAATGTGCCACAAAGTCGTCATTCCCGAGGTCGTTATCGGGAATCCAGTCTCCACAGTCTCTGGATTCCCGATAAGGGCATGCGGGAATGACGTTCGCTCGACTTTACCGCAGGTATTTTGCAATTACCTCATAAGATTTTGCAATTACCTCATAAGATAATGCAATACACCGTCATCCTGCAAGGATCTGCTTTTCTTGCGAGGGGCATCCGCTAACTTAACGCAAGTGTGGTTCCTTACAAGGATGAAAGGTAAGTCACGATATCTGCATTTGAAGTGGCGTGTGTGTTCTCAACCCGCTTAGGCACAGAGGAATAGTAATTGGCAGCGAATCGTGCCAGATTCTATGTTTACATTCTAAGCAATAAGTCAAGGACCATCTACGTCGGGGTGACGAATGATCTCGAATCACGAGTCGCGAGCCACAAAGCTGGAATTGGTAGCGAGTTTACCAATAAGTACAGAATTAACCGCCTGGTGTACTTTGAAGACTTCGCATCGGTGACCGAAGCCATTGCTCGAGAAAAGGAGATCAAAACCTGGATTCGCTGCAGAAAACTTGCTCTCATTGAGTCAGTCAATCCGACATGGGATGATTTGGCCGACAGGTTCCGGCAGTTCCCCTCGGGCGAATGCGCCTCTTTCGCCGTTTGGCTGAGCAGTCCGTCATCCTTGTAAGGATCTGCTTTCAGATCGCAAAATGAACTCGGTTTACATGATTGACATTGAACCAAAACTCCTGGCAATCTGCTTTCACCCGCGCACTGATTCTCGACCATAGGGTCAAAAGCGGATCCTTACAAGGATGACGGTGTAAGCGCGCTCGGAGAATCAACAGAACTTTCCGGCATATAATGCCTACCGTCCCGCGACGCATCGTGAATCCCCTCCATCACGTCGAGAACGTGAAATGCCAGGTCTCCACTGGCCCGATGCGGCCGATTCTCGTGGATCGCTGCAGCCATGTCCGATAGTCCAAGTCCGCGGCTGTTCTCCGTGTAGCCATGGCCCAACGGGACTTCCTCCCACTCCGGCGCCCGTCCCCGGCGAACTAAGACCGGCCCGCCGAACGTATTCGGGTCCGGCGCGCTGAGCGTTCCCTCGGAGCCGTAGATCTCGATGCGCGGCACATTGGCCGACCAGACGTCGAAGCTCGTCACAATTGTCGCAATCGCGCCGTTCGCAAAGTCCAATATGCCCGCGATGTGGGTGGGAACCTCTACGTCGATCGTCGCTCCGGATTTCGGCTGGCTGAATATCGTTCGTCTTGGAAATGTCGCGTGTGCCGATCCGGTCACCCTGGCGATCGGGCCCAGCAGCGAGACGAGCGCGGTAAGGTAGTATGGCCCCATGTCGAACATCGGCCCGCCGCCGGCTCGATAGAAGAAAGCCGGATCGGGGTGCCAGTGCTCGTGTCCGTGGCACAACATGAAGGCTGTCGCCGCCACCGGGTGGCCGATGTCGCCGTCGTCGATTAGCTTACGGCACGTCTGCAAACCGCCGCCCAGGAATGTATCCGGCGCGCACCCCACGCGCACTCCCTGCGCCAGCGCGGCGTCGAGCACTCTTCGCCCATCGTCCCGGTTCACCGCCAGCGGCTTCTCGACATAGACGTGCTTGCCAGCCTCGATCGCGGCCAGACAGACGGAAGCATGGGCGAGCGGGACCGTAAGGTTCAAAACCGCGTCGATTTCAGGGTCGGCCAGGAGTTCCTCGACGGAGCAGGCCCTGGGAACGCCGAATTCCTCCGCGCGCGCCTTCGCGCGCGCCGCGTCAAGGTCCGCACAAGCCACAATGTCCACGTGCCCAAATGCCGGAGCGTTCTTAAGGTATATGCCGCTGATATTCCCGCAGCCGATTAATCCGACACGGAGATTAGCCATAATTGAACCACCTGTTGAATTGCCGTCATGAGCAAATATTGTTGCCTGCAACTTGCTGTAACCAATGACTAACGCAGCAATTCCGTCATCCCGCGACTAACGCAGCAATTCCGTCATCCCGTGACTAACGCAGCAATTCCGTCATCCCGCGACTAACGCAGCAATTCCGTCATCCCGCAGGGATCCGCTTTTGACGTTTTTTCATTTCGAACACAATGAACTTAAATGAGCGCTGTAATTAACGGCATGAATGAGATACGCTTACTCGGATCGATTACCTTCATCCCGTTCATGGCCCCCAAACCGATAAATGAAAGCCCGTATCAACGGTATAAGCGGAATACCGGTGATTGAATCGCGCCCCAGTTAGCTGCAGCGCTGGCGTTTTACGCGTATCAACAGTATAAGCGGAATACCGGTGATTGAATCCATCCCGTTCATCCCGTTCATAACGGCCAATCCGAAATTCCGGTTCGCCGGCTGATTCTACCCGAACGGCTCGGCGGGAGCCGTTCCCGTGCGGCTCGGCAGGAGCCTCGCCCTCCCAATCCGGTCTCACGAACTGTGAACAGTTACCGGCCGCTTGTAAAGCAGGAATCAACACGAGTACTCGCCGAAGTCTACCTGGCCTCAAGTTTAGATATCTGTTCAACCGCGGGAGGACGTTCATGGACGCTGCAACTGCTGAAAATCAACCGATCGAGCTCTTTATCTCCTATACCCACAAGGACGACAGGCTTCGCAAGGAGTTGGAGACCCACCTTTCCGCCCTCAGAAGGCAGGGAATTGTCGCGAGCTGGTGCGACCGCCGGATTGAGGCCGGCTCCGAGTGGGCGGGCCAGATTCACGACAAGCTCAATACCGCGCAGGTCATCCTGTTGATGATTTCCGCGGACTTCATCGCCTCCGACTACTGCAACGACGTTGAGCTCAAGCGGGCGATGGAGCGCCACAATAACTCGGAAGCAAAGGTTATACCCATCTTCGTCCGTCCGTGCGATTGGAAAGGAATGCCCTTCGGCAAGCTCCAAGGCGTGCCGTCGGACGCAAAGCCGGTTGCCAGCTACTCCAGCCGCGATAAGGCCTGGACTGAGGTCGCCCAGGCCATCCGGCGAGCGGTGGAGGGGCTTCGCGACCGCCCTTAACCTGCTCGTCGCAATTTGCAAGCGCCTATGCGACGGGCGTGACTCAGGCGCAGACTTTGCCCGCGGTCTGGAACGTCCCCATCCACCGCAACCCGCACTTCACGGGCCGCGAGGATGAGCTAAAGGCGTTGGAATCCACCCTCCAGCCGGGCCGTCCCGCCGTCATACAGGCGCTCGCCGGCCTGGGCGGGGTAGGCAAAACCCAGCTTGCCCTGGAATTCGCCTATCGCAACGCCTACCGCTACAACGCCGTCCTCTGGGTCCTCGCCGCGACATCGGAGTCTCTCTCGATCGGTTTCGCTTCCCTTGCAGCCGCCCTGAACCTCCCGGAAAAGGAAGCGCGCGAACTGCCAGTACAGATCCAAGCTGTCCACCGAGAGCTCGCCCACCGCAACGATTGGCTCCTAATCTTCGACAACGCCGAAGACCCCGAAACCCTCATGGAATACCTGCCGCAAGGAGGCGGCCCGGACCATCCACAGATCGCCATTTACGTCAACAACTTGGGCTTTGTCCTGCAACGTCTGGGCGACCTTACAGGTGCAATTGCCTGCTTCGAACGCGTTATCAGTTTCTTTGAGTCGATACCAGGACCAGATCACCCAGATTTGGCAGGTGCGATAAACAACGTAGGACTTGTCCTCCTGACTTCGGGCGACCTCCAAGGCGCAAAGATCTGCTTCGATCGCGCACTCAGAATCAGCGAGGCCGCCTATGGCATTGATCATCCCAATATTGCTATCCACGTCAATAACCTTGGCAGGGTTCTAAACGCGCAGGGGGATGCTCCTGGCGCAAAGGCCTGCTACGAGCGCGCCCTCGGAATCGCCGAGGTCACATACGGCTAAGACCATCCACAAGTCGCGATTTATGTCAACAACTTGGGAAGCGTCCTGCAAGACCAAGGAGATCTCCCCGGAGCAAAGGGCTGCTACGAACGCGCTTATGCGATCTTCCGCAAGATTTTTGGAGACGACCACCCGGATACGCAAACGGCACGCAAAAACCTGGAGGTCGTCCAGCGCCAGCTCGACGGAGAATAGGCTCATACAAACCCAACCCGCCGCACGCGGAATGGCCCCAGATTCCTTTCCCTCTTCGTTCCTTCGTTTCTTCGTGTTTAGCGCCGTTTCCGCCCTATCCTCCGTCCCTGCGAAGGCAGGGACAGTGCCTTCAACAGCGTGGGGGTTCAACCCCACGAACCCGCGCGCAGGCACCTTTGCAGATGACTCCGAGCCCTTCTGCTTCGTGCCCTTCGTGCCTTCGTGTTTAAGGCCGTTTGACCCTCTTGTCTACCCATTTGATCTCAATTACAACTGTTACCAAGAAAACTCTTGTAACTAATTCCCAGATTTACTAGTAAAACACCCCTTCCCGATGGCTATATATATGAGAGTGTAATATTTTCTACCCTTTTTTCTCGGGCAAAATTCACCCCAGAATCCGCCCGTTTAACATATCGTTGCTCAACCAAATAGGTCCCATCAGTCCCATAGGTCCTATCGCCGTTCTATTTCCCAATTTGCAATTTGCATTTTTCAATTTGCAATTTGCAATGACGTTATCACGTTCTCCGATTCTTCTCGGCAACCCGGCCGCTGCTAACGGCCGAACAACCCTGCCCGAGCCTGAGTGCCCGGGGTAGTCCCAAACAGTGGACTACAACCGCCGCCGCTCATCCGCAGTAACGAGCGCGCGGCCGCCGCCCGTGGAACAACGGGTGTCCGCAGGCCCTGCGGACTCCGGCAAGAACACGCGCCGGAACATGGTGATCGGTCTCGGAATTGGATCGATCCACAAAACAAAGTCGCGCAAACCAGCGCGCACACGGCCGAACTTCGGCCGCATCAAGGCGGATAATGCCGCCAAAGGACGCAACACGACGCGTCCCAACGCGATGCCATTCAATTTGCAATGCCTTTCTCCCCCTCGTAGGGGGCCGGGGGGCCACGCAATTTGCAATGCCTTTCTCCCCCTCGTAGGGGGCCGGGGGGCCACGCAATTTGCAATGCC
>JBGPOG010000035.1:0-14250 GCA_041487935.1 Chthonomonadia bacterium
GGAAGGCGACTTCATCTACCGGTTGCATCTTTGCGGGGCCAGGGTGCTGCACGATCCGAGCGTGACGCTCGTTCATCGGGCTTGGAGGAGTAACGACCGGTGGAATTCGGTGCTCCACAGCTATGGACTTGGCGATGCGGCATTTGCGATGAAGCATCTCCGCTGCCGGGATTGGCGAATGATCTGGACAATGCTCCACAGATATGGCTATTTCCTTGCCAGGCTTATCTACCGGATTCTGTGCCGGCAAAAACATCAAGAAGAGCACTATCTTGCAGGATACCGAGTCGGAATCAAGATGAGCAGGCAGTATAAGGTTGACGTGGCCAAACGATTGTACATACCCGCGAGCGATTGAGACCGGAGACCAACTTGCCGTTTCTAACGGTCGTCATACCGACCTATAATCGAAAAATGAGCCTGCTGCGCACGTTGGACGCTTTATCGCGGCAAACGGCGCCGGCGGATCGGTTCGAGGTCGTGGTCGTTTCGGACGGATCGAGCGATGGCTCGGGAGCCGCCGTGAAGGAGCGTGAGTATCCTTTTCGCCTCCGCTTCCTGGAGCAGCCGAACGGCGGCCCTTCCGTGGCGCGAAATCATGGGGCGCGCGCGGCTTGCGGACAGGTGATCGTCTATCTGGACGATGACGTGGAACCTGTGAACGTGTTTCTTGAACGCCACGCAGCCGCTCACGAAGCCGATAACAAGGTTGTGGTGATCGGTCCGCAGTCGACTCCCGGAGGCGAGAGATTTCCAGTCTGGATCGCCTGGGAGCATAAGATGCTCGAGCGCCAATACGACAGATTTCGCTCGGGTGAATGGCATCCCGGGCCGAACAATCTGTACAGCGGAAACTTTTCCGTGCGTCGCGAATACTTGATGCAGGTGGGCGGCTTCGACGAAAAGTTCAAGCGGCAAGAGGACGTCGATCTCGGATTCCGCCTCGAATCGCTTGGATTGAGGTTCAGCTTTGACCCGGTCGCAAATGGCATCCACCGGCCGGAGCGGACATTTGAGTCGTGGTATACTACGCCGTATCTCTACGGCATAAGAGACGTTCAGATGTTGCGCGATAAAGGCGAGGACCAGGCGATGGACCTGGCTCGCAAGCATTTCCGGGAGCGCAGCTTTGTGACGCGTTCGCTCGCGCGATGCGTTATTGGCAGACCGGTGCTCGAACCGCTTTTGTTCTGGCTTCTCCGGCCAGGTATCGCATTTTTCGATCGCATTCTGCTGCGGCAGGCCGCCCTCATACTTTGTAGTCTGACGTTCAATCTTCGCTATCTTCAGGGAATGGCGCACGAAATGGGAGGGGCGCGGCCAATGTGGAGCGCAATCGCGGGTAAAGCGGCGCCCGCGGGTTAGAATCCGAATGGCAGTGTACAGGCTCGGCTTCGTAATGGAGCAGACCCTCGGGCACGTGACCCACGATCGGAACCTTCGGCAATGGGTCTCTTGCGACGGGGAGATTCTACCGACCTGGATGCCGATCGACTTCGACGCCCGGGGCGCCTGCCAGCGTCTGCCGAAGGTAAGAGACAACTGGACCCTTCGAGCGAGTCTGCTCGCGCGGTCGGCGGCTTCGGCGGCGTGCAAGACCGGCTCGCTCGATGGACTGTTCTTTCACACGCAGGTGACGTCGCTTCTTTCGGTTCACCTCATGAGCCGCGTGCGGTCCGTGGTGTCGCTCGATGCGACGCCGATCAACGTGGACACGGTCGGCGCAGCTTATGGCCACGCGCCATCGCGGAGCGGCGTCTTCGAAAAATTCAAGAACCGGCTGAACAAGCGATCCTTTCAGTCGGCCCGGCACTTAATCACCTGGTGCGATTGGGCCCGGGATTCGTTAATCCGCGACTATGGCGTGCCCGAGCGAAAGGTGACCGTCATTCCGCCTGGAGTCGATCTCGGCCGCTGGCAGTTCGATCGCTTTGCCAGTCAGGGCGCGGGACTCACGCGGCTGCTATTCGTCGGCGGGGATTTCCGGCGGAAGGGCGGGGAGCTTCTGCTCGATGTATTCATGAAATCTCTCGCAGATAAGTGCGAGCTTCATATCGTAACTCGCGACCCGGTCGAGACTCTAGGACTTAAGAATGTGTGCGTCCACCGTGGATTGACGTCGAACGCGCCGGAACTATTGGAGCTGTTCGCCCAGGCGGACGTTTTCGTTTTTCCGACTCTCGGCGACTGCCTGCCGATCGCCGTGATGGAAGCGATGGCCGCGGAGCTTCCCGTCGTCGCAACGAGAGTGGGCGCCTTATCCGAGGAGGTCGTTGACGGGACGACCGGCTTTCTGATCGAACCCGGAGACCGGGAGGCGCTCGCGGATCGCGTTCTGAATCTCGCCCGCGATGCCGATCTGCGCCGCCAAATGGGATGGGCCGGGCGGCGCCGCGCGGAACAGAAGTTCAACGGTGCGACGAACTACCGGGCGGTCCTGCAATTGTATAAGAGGTGTGTGGATGGGCAGCGCTAAACCTGGAACTCGAAACGTTAAGGCCACCCTGTGCGCGTTTTGATGCTAATCCCAAGCAAGACTAAACGCGGAATTGAAGGTGAGGTCGCAGCCGATCGACACCCGGCAATGGATTATTATTCGCTCCAGGCTGAGCTTGGCGCGGAAATTGCAGACTATACGACTCTGGAGGAGGAACGCAGTCCATTGGCGCTTGCCGCGCGGAAAGCGGGGCGTGATGCGGCGCTCGCTATGCACGGCTTTTTGAAGCGGAAAGAATTCGACGTCATTTTCTCGAACGGAGAAAATGTAAGTATTCCGTTAGCGGCGCTGTTGAAAGGGTCGCGAAGGCGTCCGGGGCACGTTCTCATCGGGCACCATCTGTCGTCGAAGAAAAAGCGGCCGTTTCTGAGGTCGCTTCACCGGCAAATGGACGGGATTTTCGTCTACGCGGCGACCCAACGGGAATATGCGATCGCGGAACTCCGTATTCCAGAGGAGAAGCTTCATCTGATTCCGTTTCATGCCGACCACAGGTTCTATCGGCCGCTCGAAGTCAAGCAGTCGAACGTGATCTGCAGCGCCGGGTTGGAGTGGCGGGACTACCCCACACTGCTGGGCGCGGTAGAGGGACTGAAAGTAGAAGTTAAGCTCGCCGCCGCGAGTCCATGGTCGAAACACAAGAACGAAACGATCGATCGCGAGCTTCCGGCAAATGTCAGCGCCCGGCGCTATGAGTATCACGAGCTGCGGGCGCTCTACGCGGAGTCTCGATTTGTCGTCGTGCCGATATACGATAACGACTTTCAGGCCGGCGTCACCACAATCTTGGAAGCGATGGCGATGGGCCGGGCGGTCATCGCGACCCGCACCCAAGGCCAGCGCGACGTGATACGCGACGGCGAAAACGGACTTTACGTGCCGCCAGGCGATGCCTGTGCGCTGCGAATCGCAATCCAGCGGCTGCTGGATAACCCGGAAGAGGCCGCCCGGTTGGGAGCTAATGCGCGGCAGACCATCGTAGACGGAATGACGTTAGACCACTGGACGGCTCGCATCGCGCAAGGCGTCCGTTCTGTTGCGAGTGAGAGAGACCGCAAATCGACGGCCGGACACTAAGGTACTGCCTCAGCAAAGTCATTGGAACGCAGACTACGGGGCAAATCCGTCATTCCGAGCAGTTTATGCTGCTAGAAACACGCTGTAGTCAATAACACGCGCAGCAGATCCGTCATCCCGAAGGGATCTGCTTTTGACGTCTTGTCATTAGGAACCGCCGTTGTGGAGGAATTTGCTTTTCCTTTTCATTGTGGAGGCGATTACTAGAAACGATACAAGCCTCCGGCTTTGCGCCTTTATTTGATATCGAAGGAGATGCGCTCATGAAGTTTGTCAGGGTCTTAGTCGTTGCCGCGTTGATCGGTTCGCTCGTTGGCAACATAGCCCTCTATCGCCGGGTTAACAGCCTGAGAATGCACGTCAGAGTAAACGATCACACCTACGTGCGCGGACTTCTCTATCAGTGGCTGGAACAGCGGCACGGTCGTGAAATGACGGCGCGGATGGTCCTCTACGAGCTCGTCACGCAAGCTGCCCAAAAGGCTGGAGTGGCGCCCGACAAGAAAGAGATCGAAGATAACTTGAAGCTTGCGTTGGACATGAACCCCTCGGCCGCCAGGCAGTTCAAAGTGAGGCCATGGACCGCAGACGACTGGAAGCAGGATCAGGTTGTGAACAAAGCGCTGTCGAACCTAGCAGTTAAAGATGTTAAAGCGACCGACGACGAGCTGCGGGACCACTTCAACCAGAATCCCGGTAAATGGGACAAGCCCGATTACGTCTATTTCAAAGCGGTTGTCGCCCGAACTGCCGACGCCGCCGAAAAAGCCGAACAGTACATGGTAAAAGTAAGCGATCCGGTGATGGTGACTCAACAGTTGGCGCCGCAAGCCGAGTATGTTGGCGTAGATGGCACCTGGGCAGTTCCCAAACCGGTAGGGGGCAATGTTCGGGACCCCCGATTTCAGGCGGCAATGAATCTACCGGTAAGCGCGTCGGCTCCCTTTGCCGTCGAAAGAATTCCGAATGGCAAAGAGTGGATTGTGCTGCGCAAGGATCACGTCGTTCCGGGCAAGAAGGTTTCCTTCGAAGAGGTCAAAGATAAAGTTGCTCTAGACTTCAAAGCAGCTCGCGCCAAACCCGCCAAGGAAATATTGCGGGGACTCTGGGATTCGGCCAATATTCAAACAGACGACCCTGCGCTCAAGCAAGATGTCGAGAGGCTGCTCTTTCCCGAACGATTCATGCAGGGCGCTGCCAAGCCATAAGATAGGTTATACAGCACGACAATGGACATAGCAAACCAGGCGCCGCCACTGAGGCGCAAGATCGATATATTGTATTTATTGCCCTTTATTGTGTTTGCCGGGTTGTTGGCAACACTATACACTAACGCGCTGCATTGGTGGTATTTCGAATGGACGGCCCAGAGCACTTACTATCAGCACGGCGTCTTCATACCGTTCTTCGTTGCGATCATGATTTGGCGCGACCGCGAGCGGCTGCGAAGACTGCCTCTCAGCCGCTCCTGGTGGGGCCTGCCTCTTATATTCCTCGCGATCGGATTGGTCCTCTTCGCAATCCGCGCCGAGGTAACGCTCACGCTTTCGATCTCCTTCATTCTCTTCCTGATCGGGGCAACGCTGCTGGTCGCCGGTCCCAAGGTTACGCGCGCGCTGCTGTTTCCGATGCTGTTCCTTTTCACGATGATCCCGATCGTGCCGAATATGATCATCAACTACGTCGCGTTTCCAATACAGGTGCTGTCCGCCAAACTCGCAGCGACGCTTCTTAATATTGCGCATTTCCCAACCGATCGGATCGGCGTGGAGCTCCACATGGAGAGCTACACGCTCAACGTCGAGCTGCCGTGCAGCGGATTCAAGACGCTTGTGGGTTTGCTTTCGTTTTCAGGAGCGTTCGCGTACCTGGTCGAAGGTCCTGTCCGAAAGCGATGGATTTTGTTCCTCAGCTCAGCTCCGCTTGCCGTTCTGGTTAACGGTGTGCGGATCGCGTTGATCGGACTGGTTGGGGAGATTTTCAGCGCCGATGCGGCCCACTCGTTTCACGACTACAGCGGATTCATCGTACTGATTTGCGGATTCATGTTCCTTTTCTGGTTTGCAAAGACTCTCAAGTGCGATAGTTTCCTCGGAATGTCTCTCGCCGATCCTCCTCCTCCGCCTCCCCCAGGCCCCGACGCCCCGGCAGAGAATGCGGCCAGTCGCAGGGAGATCGAACAAGCCGCTCGCAAACAAGCGATTCAAAAGCTAAACGCAGAGCTAGGTCCGCCGCGTCCCGGCGCGCTGCGGCACGCCGCCACTGGAATCTACCCGCTGATCGCAATCGTGGCGATTGCGTGCGTCGCAGTCCGGTTTGTCAAGGTTCCTACCGCCGAATACAAGATGCTCGAGTCAGCCGATTTGCCGGCGACTATCGGCGGCGGCGCATGGAAGCAGTTGGGTGGCGACGTACCGATCGACCCACAAACTCGCGAAACGCTGAATCCTACTGCGTGGATCGATCGGACATATTTCGCGACAGGCCCGGTATCTGCGTCGATGAACCTGCTTATCTCAGGTGGAAACAGCCGGAGGGTTTTTCACGATCCGCACGAGTGCTTTTTGGGGAGCGGCTTTCTCCTGCACGATGTAGGCGTCACGACGATTCAAACGCCCTCCGGGCCGATCGCAGTGCAGGAAACCGTTGCCGAGGTTGTGAAGACCCACGAAAAATCGCTGATGATGTTCGTTTATGTCGTAGAGGGCGAGCAGACACAGTCTGCGTTACGGGTTCACGCGAAGATGATGTGGGGAACGCTTTTCGGCGAGTCGCGCCGGCCTTCCTATTTCCTTCGCTTCCGCCAAATGGGCAACGGCACCGAACCGGCCAAGCGGGAAGAATTGATGGATTTTATCAAGGCCGTGTGGACGGAAGCCGGCCCAAAGATCTCCCATCCTCAAATGCTTCAACGAACCGCGAGAGATGCAAGGATGAAGGATGAGGGATGAAGGATGAGTGATGAAGGACGTCTCGTTCCCACGCTCCGCGTGGGAACGAGACGTCCGCACTGCGGACCTTCCTTCGACGCAGCGCCAGTTCTTGATTCTGTTCACGCGTGGCCTACAATGGGGGACGCCGAGCGTCAGAATTGGAGTTCCCGTGCGTAGCGTGGGAACAAGCGTTTTAGTACTGGGCTTGCCAGGTAAGGGTGTGGTTCTGGCTCTGGCAGGCTAGCGTTTTGGTTCAGGCACCGGTTGGTTAGGGGTGTCCTGGGTTAAGGAAGGGGCGGCCACAGGGCCGCCCCTTCCTGCACGATCACTATGCTTCGATGGGTGGAGAAGGTCGAAAGTTCATCCTTCATCCTTCATCCTTTAGAATCCTCGGTTCCCGCCGACGAGCCGATCTACCAGGACGGCAATCGTCAGGACGCTCGTAGCCAATGTCAACGGATCCAGACCCGTTCGCGGTTTGGCAGATGGAACTTCCACAGTGTCGCCCGGCATCAAGACGAAGTCGGGCTGCTGGTTGTTGCGGACCTTGCCATAGTGGAACGGAATAATCTGCGTTCTGGTCGGATCGGCGCCGGACGTATGTCGATAGACCCGGCCTTCCCAGTCTCTCGCTCCCGTTTGCAGGCCGCCGGATTCGGAAATGGCCTGCGTGAGAGTGATTGTACGATAGTAAGGCAGCTTGCCGCTGCGGACAAAGCCGCCGTTCATGTTCACGAATCGATCGTAGTCGAGTTTCGCCACATAGACTACGTCGTCAGCCTTGACTTCGATGTTGTGCACGGGATCGCCCTGTTCGGCTTTGTCATAATCGAGAACAAATGCACGGTCCTGTCCAACGCGGCGCAAAATCACCTGTTGGTGGTCGGCCGTGGCATTCAGGTTGCCGGCAAGCGTTATGACTTCGCGCAACTGTGTGGGAACGCCGACGCGGATGGATACGATTCCCGGCCGCACGACGTCGCCCGAGACTTGAACGTTTCCTACGCCGGGAATCTGCTTGAGCGGCACGTAGATCAGGTCGCGGTCTGTTACGACGGGATTCTGGCCTTCATCCGGCTTCTGGCCCGGAAGGGGTTTGAGCCACTTCGTAAAATCGTATTCGTTAAGCGTACGGGTTCCCTTTTCGTCCTTGTGAACGACCCGGATGTGGCTGAGGTCCGCGTTTTCATCGAATCCCAGTGTGGTCAGAAGCTCCGCGAGGGTGGTGCCGTCGTTCACGACCACCGGTCCTCGCCGCCCGGCTCCGCCCGTGAGAAAGATCACCGGCTTGGGCACGGAAACGATTGCGACCAGGACCTTCGGATCCTTGACATAGGGCTTCAACAGAGCTGCCGCCTTGTCGCTCGCCTGGGCGGGCGTCAGCGTTTTCAGCTCGACGCGCCCAATCAGCTTCATCTGGATTGCGCCCGTAGGATCGACCTGGAAAACGCCGGTCAAGTCTGTTTCCCGGCCCGCCGCCGAATCGACCGTGACGGAAACCGTAAACCCGCCCTTGATGGGCTGATTCGGGTCGAAATTGGCCTCGCTGCCTCCAAGCGTGAATATGCTTCCCGGCTCCTGTGGCAGTTGGTCTTGAGCGAGCGCCCGGTTTGTCGTGGCGAAACCGAGCGCGAAGGCCACCATCAGGCCGGCATATGAAAAACGCATCGCAATGTACTCCTCTCGCTGACGGAGAACCGCCCGTCCTGGCGGGCAGTCTCCTTGACTTCGCGGCCTGGCCGCTGTATAATCGAGGCGTCCCGCAAACTCCACTCTTCAGGAGATTCGCCTCATGGCTGCTGAAACCCTGTCTGCCCCCGAGCTTTGGACTAAGACAGTTACTCTGGTCAAAAATCGCGTGAACCACCGTTCCCTTTGGGAGACGATGGAAAAGGCCGCCGGCATCGCGATCGAGGACGATACTCTAATTATCGGCCTGAATGCCCGGATTTCCAACATGGCCGGGCACTTGAGCGTCTCCGATCACCGAAATGCGATCGAGCGGGCCCTCCAGGAGCTGACGGGCCGCCGGCTAAACTTCCGCATCATCGAAGGCGATACACCGGAAGACTGGGCGTTCACCAAGAAGCGCGACGAGCGCGTTGCTGCGATGCGCTCGAGTACCTATGAACGTAAAGACCGCGAAGAAACCGAAGCCCAATCTTGGGATGAGCTTCACGACCTAGTCGCAAGAGCCTATTCCTCGACCCAACTTCGACAACTTCCACAAAGAAAAGCCAGATACCTCTCCGAAATGTTCTCCGTAATCATTGATGCCATGGATCGGCTATATCCCGAATATCCCGATGATACCACCGAGCGGCACTTAGCAAGGGTGATCGATAAAGTTGCCGGGAACGCCGAGGTTCCATCGGCGCTTGTCGCTTTCGAAATCAATCGAATACGATCGACGCGAGAGCGGCCGGCCGGCTAATCCACATATGAATCCTCCGGTTGAAACGGCAGCGCGCCAAAATCGGGGCTTTGTTGCGAGCATCCGGTTATCCTTGCGCGAAACTTCGCCCATCAACCAGATTTGCACGTAGGTTAGCACAAACCCGTCTATTTGTCAAATTGTCTGCTTGATTAACGCCGGCTCAGCGAATCGGAACTTGCTGAAACAACCACGGCTCGGCTTACCGAAAGGTCCTGGTATCGTCGAAAATTCCCGAGATAGAACCGTGCGAGCACGATCGTCGCAATGACGCAGCTCTGGAGCATGTGGTAGGCCATCTCGGAATACTGCCTCACGCTTACCGTGATCCCAAAGCGCAATAGTAGATTATCGAAGGCCACCCACACGACTAGCGCCTGCATTCCTGCCCAAAAATAGCCCAAACTGACTCCAATGCGCAGCCAGGCGTCGGCAGGACCTGCTGCGGGATTGGCGTTGCCAAAGGAGAGATGATGGCAGAATCGGTTTAGATCGGCGCCCATTGCCGGATAAGCCCGGTTGCGATGACGAAGATAGAACCTGTATCCCGCAATGGCAAACCATGCTCCAATAAGCTTGGCGCAAATCAACCCGGCCCAACCCAGGCCGAACTGTCGCTGAAGTAAGTTCCACTCGTTTGCCAGATCGGGAGAAGCGGCGTAGGTGCTGGCTAGATCGAGACAATTCGCGGCAACGACAAACGCGGCGGCGAACCAAAGACGCCGTCGATCCAATTCCGTCATGCGGTGCCCTCCGGAGATGTTACTGCACCTAGCTACTCTTGCATAATTCGTGCCATTTGCTTACCGTGATGCTACCGGTTTAGCAGCCTGCCCGGCGGGATATCTCCCACGACGTAGAACGAGCCTGTTATAAGCACCAGATCTTCGGGTCGGGATTCCTGCAGAGCCTCTTTAGCCGCCGCAAGCGGTGGGGTGATGATGCGCACCTCGTTGCAGTATTGCCGCGCGATTCTCGCAATCCGTTCGGCGGGCAAACCGCGATCCCACGTCGGCTGCGTGGCGTAAACCCGGTCCGATAAGGGAGCTAGCTCCGAGACTACCCGTTCAGGTTCATGGCCTGCCGCCATTCCGATAACCAGCAGCAGGCGTTGATAAGACATCCGACGGACCTCGTCCACAAGCGCCCTTGCGGCTAGTGTATTGTGGGCTCCGTCCATGACGACTAACGGCCGCTCATGCACGATCTCCAACCGGCCCGGGACATACGCCTTCAGCAAGCCCTCGCGCAACGCGTTTTCGCTGACCGGAAAACCGCTCGCCTCCGCCAACACTTCAACTGCCGCGATGGCGCACGCAGCATTAGGATATTGGAATCGGCCTTGCATTCTTAGTCTTAGACCGGAATAACAGCCACGTGGCGTTTGGACGCATAGGCCGTCCGGCCGTTCGGACCATTCAATGGGAGTGAGTGGGTGAGTGGTTGAGTGCGTGAGGGGGTGAGGGGGTGATAGAGGGTACTCTTCGGGAATTACGCGGACCAATGGGGCGCTGCGGTCGTTGGCGATAGAGCTTATCACATTCAGGGCATCCGGATCGTCGGCTGCGGTGATCACCGGCACACCGGGCTTGATAATTCCGGCCTTCTCGGCGGCGATTTTTTCGTGCGTGTCTCCGAGAATGTGCATATGGTCCAGACCGATATTCGTGATTACGCAGACCAGGGGCGAGACGACGTTTGTCGCATCCAGCCGGCCGCCGATGCCGACCTCGACCGCGGCGAAATCCACTCCTTGCTCGGCAAAGTACTTGAAACCGATCGCGGTCTTCAGCTCGAATTCAGTCGCCTGGCCCAATTCTGTCCCGGCGACCGATTCGACGACCGGCGCGATCTCGGTGACGAGGCGCGCAAGATCTTGTCGCGGTATCAGTGAGCCGTCCACCTGAACGCGCTCGCAGATGTCATAAACGTACGGGGAAAAATATCCGCCGGTACGAAAGCCGTGGGCTTTGAGGATTGCGGCGATCATCGTGGTTGTCGAGCCTTTGCCTTTCGTTCCGGCGACGTGCGCGACGCCAAACTTACGGTGTGGATTGCCCAACCTTTCGAGTATCGCCTCAATCCGTTCATTGCCAAGCTTGATCCCAAATTTTTCAAGGCTCTGTATGTATTTGAGCGCCGAATCGAAATCCATTCCCACCTCCGAAATCTGTCTGAGGAAGGATACCGGAGCGGAACGGCGCACGTCAATGAGGACGCCTGGCGGGTAACCGGCGGAGATCGAATCGGGTACCATACGGTGACAAATTCATGCCGCCAAACAGAATTGAGTTTCGCACGAATGCAAATAGTTCGGGTTGGAATATTGGGAGTAAGCTGGTGGACCGAGTTGGTCTGGCCAGGGTTTTCGAGCGCGGAGAAAGTAGAAATCAACTGGATAGCATCGCGCAGCGGCGACAAAGCAAGAGCATTTTCAGAAGAGCACGGAATTGCGAATTGGACCGATGACTATGCGGAGCTGATTACCGCGAAAGACGTGGACGCGGTTTTCGTTGGAGTGCCGAACCACCTTCATGAGGAGATGGCTATCGCGGCTCTGGCAAACGGCAAACACGTGCTTCAAGAGAAGCCCATGGCCCTGACGACCGAGAAGGCGGTGGCCCAGGCGGAGGTTGCGCGGCACAAGGGCCTCGTGCTGATGGTAAACCAGGAGAGCCGGCTTGCAAATGGGATCCGAGATCTTCCCGGCATAATCCACACCCGCCTCGGAAGCGTCCGAAAGATCGTTCTAGGCATGACCCTCAAGGAATCGTCCTGGAGCGGTTGGCGCGACGACAAGGATCTCTCCGGCGGCACGCTTTTCGAAATGGCGATCCATCAACTCGATCTGGCTCGCTGGCTCTTCGGTAAGAATCCGCACGCGGTGTGGGCGACGGGTAGAGACTCGCCTGGGTGCGACATGACGGTCGTCATGGATTTCGGCGGAGGTGATTCGGCACTCATCGATTATTGCTGGCGCTCGATCGGCTTCCGCCTTCGAATCGAAGCCTACTGCGAGCGGGGATATATCCGCCAGGAAATCGATCTCCCATTCGGCGGCGGCAAACAGATGATAACGACGGATCAGGGTGAAGAGAGCAAGAGCTTTGCCGCCAAACTCCAGGGACCAGAGACCTTCAGACGTGTCATGGAAGGCTTCGCAGGCGCGATTCTAAACGGATCGCGCCCGCCGATTCCCGCCAATGACGGGGTCTGGGCCGTGCGTATGGCGGAATTGGCTCGAGAATCGCTCACAACGGGTGAGACGATTTCATTTCAACGGGCGCAGTGACAGGGATCCCAGTAGAACATCACCGAAAGTGCGCAACCATTAGGCGATATGAGCTCGAGGTCGATAGGGAACGCGAACCCGGCGCGAATTCCTAGTGTCCGGAGGGACACTACGTGTCTTTCGCAGGCGCGAATTCATTCGCCGAGCAGTTACATCGAAGATCGGGTAATTATACGCGGCCGGGCGGAAACGCCCGGCCGCGAATTGCGCGTATTCAAGTTCAGAGTGATTGGTGATTGGTGGCGAGCGCCTTGCCTTACAACTCACCACTCACCAATCACGAAGTGCGACTAGTCCCGAAAATCCGCGAAAACCGGCAAATAGTCCCGCCAGGTCTCGTTCTTTCGGCCGGTCAGGTACTTGGTGAGACTGATGTACGGAACGTACCGTGGCCGGCGCGGCGGATGAAGCAGCTTCATGCTGGTCTGGTGCAGCATCTTGTCGCCCTTTTTCATATTGCACCGGCGGCAGGAGCACACCAGGTTCTCCCAGATCGTCTGGCCGCCGTGCCGCTTCGGAACGACGTGGTCGATCGTCAGATCCTTGGCGGACTGCCCGCAGTATTGGCAGAGGTACTGGTCGCGCGCGAAGACCGTCCGGCGCGAGAGCTTCAATTCCGGAAGCGGCCGCCGGACGTGGTGGCGCAGTTTCACTACCGATGGCGCCGGAATGGTGCCCTCCGAGACGGGAATCTCCAGGTCGTGCGCGTGAAGCACATCGGCCTTGCCCAGATAGACCATTACGACCGCCCGCCGGATATGGCAGACGTTTAGCGGCTCGAAATCGCTGTTTAGAACCAGAACTTCAGCGTTCATTGGGTGCAAAAAGACCTTTCGTTCAGTTTCTGCAACGGACGAGAATCAAAAGCGCTGTAGGCAACTGCCCGAGCTTCAATCCAAAATCGAAAATCCAAAATCGAAGATAGCTGGTGCTGGAAATCCAAAATCCAAAATCTAAAATCTAAAATGCAAAAACCCGCTTCTGGCTGGCAGGCACAGAGCGGGTCACGATCCACAGGCGTGCTGATGATGGAACACCGAGTAGTGGTGTAGGTGGTGGAAACTGTCCGCCAGCAATCTCAGCCGCTTTGACCCGCGCAGAACGAACCCTCCGCGCAGCCATCGTTCCGGCAGGCCCGCGCTCGAATGGTTCGGACTGTTTGAAATATTGAGACTTGCATCGAACATTTGCGTCACCTGAGTTCAGTCATCCCTACTGTATTGTTGCTATTATATCGAAGGGATAATCAGGTTGTCAAGAATGACGATGGACGATGGTGATGGACGATGGTGACGGACGATGGAACTGGGGCAAGTATGACGATGGACGATGGACGATCGACGATGGAACAAGCGGCGTCAAATGACGTGATAAACGACCCACAAACAAACCATCGACTATCGTCTATCGTCCATCGTCTGTCGTCGGCCGTCCACCGTCACGCCGTCGTTTCGTTGACAAACCGAGCAATGGCGCGCTATACTATCCATCAACGGGGGCGCGTTACCTGGCCGCCGATTTTTTGTGTGCGGCGTATTGCGGAGTAACATTTGCGGACCGGATAACTTGTCCGTACCGCTCACCTCATGACTTATTCTTCATTCGTACGCTTAAGGAGGTCGCACTCATGGCTGCTGCCGTCAGCACCCAGGGTCTAACCAAGAGGTATCTCGACGTATTCAGTAAGGGAGAGATCGTTGCAGTGGACTCGCTCAACATCGAGGTCGAAGAAGGCGAGATATTCGGATTTCTGGGACGCAATGGCGCCGGGAAGACCACGACGATCAAGATGCTGCTGGGACTCATTTTTCCGTCGGAAGGCACTGCCCAGGTGCTGGGCAAGCCGCTGGGAGATATTTCCGCGAAGTCTCAAGTAAGCTACCTGCCGGAAAACCCGTATTTTTATGAATCGATGACCGGTTGGGACGTTCTGGATTTTTATGCCCGTCTATTCCGCATTAGCGAGCCTCAGCGCAGCCAACGCGTTCAGAAGGTTCTGGAAGACGTTCGCCTGGAC
>JBGPOG010000036.1:0-14066 GCA_041487935.1 Chthonomonadia bacterium
GGTATGGAGGTAAGGTGGTGTGGAGGTATGGAGGTATGGAGATGTGGAGGTATTGAGGTATGGAGATGTGGAGGTTCGAGGTTGTAGGCGCGGAGGGATTTGGAGGGATACTTTGATGGATCGCTTGTGCCCGGATTGTAAGGCGGAGTTAGAGCAGGTCGCATATCATGCGGTCAGCCTGGATACGTGTCCGGCCTGCGCGGGGATATGGTTCGACCTCGGCGAGCTCGGACGCGTCCTGAAGGACGGGAGAGTGGCTCTGGTCGAGATCGAAGAGAATGTGGTCCCTGAGATTTGCCCGCATCCAACCGCCACGTCTCGCCGTGACTGCCCCATCTGCCTGGAGCCGCTTGCACCATACCAATACCTTTACAACTCCCCGATAGAGCTGGACGGGTGCATCGCCTGCAACGGGTTCTGGGTGGAAGACGGCGAGTTAATCAAGATTCAGGATTGGCTGGCCCTGGGCGGCGCCCGGCTTAAACAAACGACGCGTGACCGCGTTGAGGATGCCGTCGCCATCGCCAACTACACCATGGAACACGATGCTCACATGCGGCGCTCGGAGAATGTTCGAGCGCTCTGCACGTTGCTGGACCGCCGGTATCCCTACGGGCGATATCTGGGTTTCTAGACTTCGGGAGGGCGAGGCTCCTGCCGAGCCGTTGAGCAGCGGCCCGGCAGGAGCCTCGCCCTCCCGATCCGCAAGAGCTTTCTATTTGCAATCATAAGGACGGGCGTCCAGCGCATCATGCCACGCCGACTAATCCTCGCCTCTTCGTCGCCCCGCCGCCATGAGCTTCTCACTTTGCTTGGCCTGCCATTTGCGGTTCATCCAAGCCATGTCGACGAAGACCAAATCCTCGGTGAGGGCGGGATAGAACACAATCCAGGCGGATTGGCTGAACAGCTTGCGTACGAGAAAGCGTGGGATCTTTATAACCAGGTCCGGTTCGGCGAAATCGAGGCCGCTGACCAGAACCTCATCATCGCGGCAGATACGATTGTTACTTCCGATCGCGAAGGGGTTCCGCGCATCCTCGGAAAACCGACGGACGCGGACGACGCCCGCTATATGCTTCGCCTGCTCTCCGGCACTACCCACACAGTCTACACCGGCGTCTGTGTGATGGAGTGCGACTGGAACGAGGATGACGTGGATTGGATTCCGATGTGGAACACCCGCGTCTCGGGCACACACGTTACGTTCCGCGACCTGACTCCTCCCATGATCGATGCCTACCTCGCCACCGGCGAGCCGTTCGACAAGGCCGGCGCCTACGGCATTCAAGGTTTCGCAAGCGCTTTCGTCGATACGATCCATGGGGACTACTTCAATGTGGTCGGACTTCCGGTCAATATGCTAGCAAGGATGCTGGAAAACATAGGGATCGAGTGGTGGCGCGGGGCTGTGGCGCTGGATTGAAAGAATATTAGCGTAGCGCCTATTTCGGTGAAATGTGCGAATGCGGAATTGCCGGCGCACTTCAATTTGAGCGGCAAAATACTTGCAGCGCCGCGGGCAGATTATCGGGAAAACCGTGGATTTCCGGGTGCAGCGCGCGCGCCATGATCTCGAGCCCGTCTATCAGGCGTGGGCCAGGCCGGCTGAAATAGGCGTTTCCATCCGTGACGTAAACGCGGCCCGACCTTACGCAAGGCAAATCCTCCCAGCCCGGGTGTTGCTCGAGAATCGACGTGTCTTGTAGCGTCCGCTCCGCCGAATATCCGCAGCAGGCGATAAAGAGAACGTCGGGGCGAGAATCGACAAGATTCCGCCAGGACGTGGTGCGGGACGGCTGGCCGGCGTTTCCCAGCACGTCGATCCCGCCCGCAAGCTCGATCAGCATGGGATTCCAATGTCCTGCATTGAATAGTGGGTCGATCCACTCGAGAAACGCCACACGTGGCCGGCGTTCCTTCGGGATGACATCCGAGCGCGCGGCAATCGCGCAGATCCGCCTGCGGAGATTTTTGACAATAGTTGACGCGGCGTTTTCGCGGCCGGTAGCCCCGCCGACCAGGGTCAGGCACTCGAGCGCGTCGTCCAGAGTTACAGGTTCCAGGTTGATTACGCGCGGCCTGCCTGGAAGCGAGCAGTTGGCAGCATTCACTTCCTCTTCCGCCACGGCGCACACGTCGCAAAGAGCCTGGGTCACAAGAAGATCGGGCCTCAGAGCTTCAAGGATTTGCATATTCAGCGTGTAGAGGGCCTTATTCGTTCTAAGCCGCTCGCGCACGAGGTCATCGATCTGCCGGCTCGATGCGTCCTCGGGAATGAGCGTCTGTGTAACTTTCGGCAGGCCTTTGACGAAAATCGGGTAGTCGCACTCGTGCGTGACGCCAACCAGGCTTTCCTCCAGGCCCAGCGCGCAGACAATCTCCGTCGCGCTCGGAAGAAGCGATACAATCCTCAACTCGCGGATCCTTTCAGCACGGCAGTCCATTCGTAAGGACAGTTCCTACAGCGGTTCCCGCAGCAGATTCCGCGACTCAGGAGAAACTCTCGTGAAAGAGATCCGTCAGTGTCGAAAATCGACGAACTGTTCGTATCCGGAGAATCGATCCTTACGAGATCCGCAAAGACAAATCCATCACGTTCGACGACCTCGCCCACAACCGTTCGAATAGAGGTACGAAACATCGGCCCGCCACTGGCATACGTGTGGAACTCTCCTCTTTCGCCGCATGGATCCACGTCTTCAGGGAGCTCCGCAAGGAGCTGCGCATCGAACGAGCGGCCGGCAAACGAGCGGTCCAGGCAGCTTGGATCGACGCAAGTAATGATTGCCGCCAATCCTTCCGCCACCATCTGTTCCGCCAGCTCGCGCGTCGGCCGTCCCCAAATTGGAAAAATCGGCGCGAGTCCCGTTCCCTGCAGAAGTTGTTCTCGATAAGCGCGTACGTCTTCCAGAAAGAGGTCGCCGAAAGCTACGTGCGAGACGCCTACCTCCGCGCGGGCCCTATCCAACGCCGATAGAAAGGCGGCTTCATAATCGGCATTTGTGCAAGGCCAGGGAATCGGCACAGCAATCATGGGCAGCCCCACGGCCTGTGCCTGCGCCTCCAGCAGCTCTCGTCGCACGCCGTGCATCGCCACGCGGTCGAAGGCTGCGTTGACTGTGGTGAGCAATCCCACGACATCCACTGCGTCAGTGCCGCGTTGCGACCGCAGCACGTGCAGAGACCATGCCGAATCTTTCCCTGAACTCCACGATAGCAAAACTCGCGGTTTGACGCTCTTCCCGGCGGATCCCGTCATGAGGCCGCGCGCATCGCGCGTGATTTTGCGGACCGCCAGATCGCCAACTCATACAGCCCGAACAACGCGGCTGAATAGGTGAAATCTCCCAGAACCGTGTTCCGGAAGAACGGAAGCGCCATCACGTAACATTCCCCAAGCCCAATCAAAGTGCGCGGATACATCCCGGCAAGCCAGCAGGCAAAATTCGACAGAACGAAAAAGACGATGGACCCTGACAAAGTGGAGATTACGATTCGTAAGGGAGATGTCTTGGCTCGCAAGAACCGCCATCCAATCCAAATCGAAGCGGCGAACCCGCCATATACGAATGCCATTACAAGCGGATTATAGAACCCGATAATAACATCGCTTGCGACGAGGGCCAGCAACGGGACCGTCCAGGCTGTGCGGCGCGACCCGTTCGCGCCGGCGAACAGCGCAAGCGCTCCGACTGCCGTGAAGTTCGGCGGGTGCGGCAGGACACGAGAAATCGCGGCTAGAACGATGAGCGAGTAGAACATCGAGGTCTCCTTCCTCCATCGATATGCAGGACGCAAAACAATACACCATCCCTTCGAGGATGGTGTGATAAGTGGGAGATTTGCCGGCAATTGACCCGCCCTGCCCAGAGCCACACCCTTTCTCGCGAAGGGCTTATATGACTTCGATCCGGACGGGCATTCGGACTCGCCCCTGAACCTCAGGGACACACCGCAACGGGACTGTGCTGGAATCGCACCAGCTTCCCCCTACATGCCGATTTTCAGGATCTACCTTTCTCGGCTTCCGGACCACCGCTATTCAATTAGTGAGGTCATTATATTGCGCGTCAATAGACATGTCAAGCCGTTTTGGCGCAATTTTGCCGCGCATTATCGCGCCGAGTTTGCAGCCAGACGCTCTTTTGCTTGATCCTTGAGAGCCGAATTACCGGGAATATCCAAGAGAGCGCTGAAGCGGGAGATCGCCGTCCCCTTATGCCCAGATGCCAGCAGCATATCCGCTTTCTTCGCGAACGCTTCCGAAGTTTCGACCCACTTAAGACCCTCCGCCGCTCGCCGCACGGTGTGGATCTCCTCTTCATTCAGGCTGGTGCCGGTGGTTCCGCTGGACATCAGGTTCGTGCGGTCCTGGCGGTGCGGGAGCTTGAGGCCGTGGCCGAGCTCGTGCGCGGTGACGCGGGGAAGCGGCTCGTCGATGCCACCGGGAACGGGAAAGAGGCGGGCAACTTCCTGCACGAAGATCGCATTCTGGTCGATGTACAGCCCATTCACAACCATCGCCCGCACGTAATAGACGTGAAACATCCCGTCCGCGCGCGAGGCCTCCGGCCGCAACGGCTGAAGCGCGGCGTACGGCAGCGCGGATTCCTTTTCGTAGCCGCCCAATTTCGCCGGCTTTTCCTCCACAATCGATTCGACCCACAAGTGAATCCCCGCCGCGTGCCAGATGCCGTTGGCTTTGCGGAAGATTCGGTTGACTTCTTCTTTTGCCATTCTCGTGCCGGCGGCCAAAACGTCGTCCGAGCGTATCAGATGTACCCGCACCGGGACGACATAGAACTCATCGAACGGCCGGGCGCTCCCCGCGTTTGCGGAGTTATCTCCGATGCGCCCCTGGATAAGCAAGGCGGCCAGGAGAACGATCAAGACGAGACCTAATTCGAGGAGACGCCGCATTCTGATCCTTGCACCAAGCAAAAGGCTTTGATTCGAAACGAGCACATTATGGGAGCCATGGTACTCTTGCCATGATAGGCAATACTGCGTATCCGCGCTTCGACCGGCCGAGCCTACCCCCGCCCCCGGATCCTGTGGACCTATCCCTTCGCCTGCGCCCCTACTTCAACCTTATGCTCCGATCCATTGGATTCGAATTCCGGCGACGTGGCGCTGCGCAGATGGCGGGCAGCCTCCTCCGGAGCGGTTACGTTGATATAGATTCCGGTACCCATCTCAAATCCGGCGGCGATGGTGAGCCTCGGCATGATCGAGAGATGCCAGTGAAAGTCCCGATCCTTTTCCTGGTTGATCGGCGCGGTGTGCATGGTAAAGTTGTACGGCGGACCGTTCAAACAGATCGAGATACGCATCAGCGAATCTTGCAGAATCGCCGCGAACGAGTCTATCCGGCTCCTGTCCTCATTGACGAAACTCGAAGAGTGGTGGCGCGGCATGATCCAAATCTCGAACGGGAATCTGGCTGCGAATGGGCAGAACGCAACGAAATCGTCGTTCATGCAGACGATTCGGTCGCCGATGCCCATCTCCTGCTTGAGCATGTCGCAATAGATGCACCGCTCGTGGTACTCCTGGTACCTGGCGGCGCCATCGAGCTGGAGCTGAACGTCTTGAGGCACCATCGGCAGCGCGATTAGCTGGCTGTGAGGATGCTCGAGAGAAGCGCCGGCGATTTTGCCGTGATTCCGGAAGAAGAGAATGTACTTGAAACGATGGTCGCGCATCAAATCCAGATGGCGGTCGCGGTAGGCCCAGAGAACTTCCTGCGCTTGAAGCGGCGAGACGGTCGCGAGCGACTTATCGTGATCTACGCACTCCACGATCACTTCGTGAGCTCCGATGCCGTTCATGATATCGTACATTCCGAAACCAGTCCGGTCGAGGTCTCCCTCGATGGCAAGGGCTGGGAATTTATTTGGAATTGTGCGCACCCACCATCCCGGTGAGTTCGGCATCGAAGCCGGTTCCCGGTAAGCCATCACTTCCGGCGGCGTCATCATCTCATTTCCGGGACAAAACGGACAGTTCGGGCTGAACGATACTTTGGCTTCGAGGTCCGCGCTGACGCGAAAGTCCGTCGGCCTCCGGCTCCGCTCGGTCGCGATAATCACCCACTCCCGCGTTACTGGGTCTTTTCTAAGCTGTGGCATTCAAATATTCTCCAAGCGTCTCCGTTCATGTGCCGACAAGACGCTGCGTTGTCTTCCTTTTACTACGCTATCCTACCTGGTTTATTCCTGCTCGCTCCCAGTAAATACCATGTGTATGTGCAAAAGTTGCAGGCACTTCCGAGTTTAGCTGACGTTTTGTGCGTCGATTGCCCAAACACCGAAATTTTAATTCAATAATTCGAAATCATCATTGACTTGCCAATTCACACCTAGTATAATTCACGGTAACTGAAGGGAATTGTGAACTCGGGGACCTTGGCGCAACCGAAAGATTTCTTTCTTGGTCTGCGCTCTATGCCAGAGATGGCATGTAAACCCCGGAAGCCGTAGTAATGTCGGCAGTCTTAAACCGGAGCCCGGCCGCGCCTTTGTATAAGTATCAGGCAGCTCCAAGCCACCAACGAATTTCGGAGCGTGGTAGTAAACCCGAATAGATAGGCGTTGGTGAGTCGTTCCAAAGATGCACGACAAGGGCGCCAACGAGCGTCCACCGCGGAGACGCTTCCTAGGGTAGTAATCACGCTGCCGTCGGCGACGACGACATTTCCGAAGGACAGGAGATGACAGCGATGTGGAAGCAGCCCGAGAACGACCAGTTTGTTGATGAACTCTTTCTAGCGGGGGAACGCGTGCCATCCGGCGTCTATAAGCAGATCGGGGGAGCACGGGAGATTACCCTCGATCATGAAGACTTCCTACCCGCAAGTCTCGACGGTCGCGTAGCCTGTTACATGAAGGTTCACAGCACCTGGAGCCAGCTCAGCCAGCCGCAAGCGGCTTGAGCAAAACTGTCTTCTGAATGCCGAACGGGCCGCCCAGTTGTTGGGCGGCCCGTTTCGCGTGACTACCGCGTATAGGATGTGCGGGAAGGCCACGTTCTCACGAACGGCGCTCAGTTCTGGGAACTCAGACCTAATGGAACATCGCCGTATCCCGCTGCAAATACCCTCTCATCCGAATTACCGCCTGAGTATGGAGCTGATAGACGCGGGACTCCGAGATGGCCAGGATTTTACCGATTTCCTTGAAGGTGAGTCCTTCATAGTAGTAGAGGGCTATGACGAGGCGTTCTCTCTCAGGCAGGCGGTCGATCGCCACGCCGAGCGTGCGCTTCATTTCCCGGACTTCGGTTTCTGAGGCCGGGCCGGCGGCATCGTCGTGTACAACGTCGGCCAGGTGAAGCTTCTCGCTCCCGTCCCCTGCCACCAGGATGTCTTCCAGCGAGAGCAGCGTGGTCCGCCCCGTGTCCATCAGCAGCTTGTTAAACTCTTCCGTGCTCATATTGAGGTCGCGGGCAACTTCGTGCTCGGTCGGAGGGCGGCCCAGGGTGGTTTCGAGAGAGAGGTACGCGCGCTCGAGGATCTTTACGCGCTCCCTTACGGAGCGCGGAACCCAATCCTCTTCGCGCAGCATCTCGAGGATGGCGCCTCGAATCAGCGCGATCGCGTATGTCTCGAATTTCACCTGGCGGTTGGTGTCGAATTGATCGACGGCCTTGATCAAGCCAACGACTCCGGCGCTGACGAGGTCCTCGCGCTCGAGGCTCGGCGGAAGATTGCTCACAACGCGTCCAGCAGTGATCTTCACGAGATAGGCATATTGGTTGATGATATCCGCGCGGGCGTTGGCATCGCCGTTCGCCTTGAACTTTTGCCACGCGCCGGCAAGTTCGGCTCCACTCATACCGCTCACTTCCTTCCCAAAGGTCATTTACCCGACCGAGTTCCGGTCTCGGTTTTCTGAGAATCGCGATCGCCGGCAGCCACGACTGAGATCCACAGGCATTCACAGAAGGTCGCGGCAAATGTATGCGGTTTGAGGACTTCCCGGTCACTCTTTCTCGGAACCCTCGTGGGCTTCCAGCAGCTCGGCAACGGTCGCTCCTGGGCGCACCTCAGAGAGAATCTCTTGCAGGGCTTCGACTTGCTGCAGCTCGGCGCGCGCTGCTCCCTCGGCCAATATGAACCGAAGGATGACACCGAATGCGGCAAAGACGACAAAGGCCGACACAACCCGCATTACGAACGCGGGCAGCGACACCTGCGCCATTTGGCTCGCAAACCCTACCACAAGGGCCGCGATTGCTCCCAATACTCCAGGCAGCCCGGAACCCACGTTCATTCCAGCTCCCGATTACGCCGCGCACGCTATCCGGGCCGCGGAAAGCGCCCGGTGGTATAGATCAATGTAATGGCGAGCGGAATTTCCCCAAGAAAAATCTGCGCGCATCGCGCGATCGACCAGCGCGCGCCATGAATCTTTGTCCTGGAATGCCTTGACCGCCCGATCCACCGCCGAGAAAAGCGCCTCTGCGGAATATTCCTGGAACACGAAACCCGTGCCTTTGCCCGACGCGTCGAAGTCCTCTATCGTATCCGCCAGACCGCCTGTCGCACGCACGATGGGGATCGTTCCGTATCGCAAGCTCATGAGCTGGCCCAGGCCGCACGGCTCGAAGCGCGACGGCATCAGGAACATATCGCACCCGGCGTAGATCCGTTGGGCAAGATCGGCGTCGAATCCGATCGCTGCTTTCACTTTGGCGGGGTATTGCTTTACCAGTTCTTGGAATCGCATTTCGTAGTGCTTTGCTCCGGTCCCGAGGATAACTAGTTGAATAGGAAGATCGAGCAGGCGGGTTGCGGAAGCCTCGATCAGGTCGAAACCCTTCTGATCCGCCAGGCGCGAGATGATCCCGATTACGGCTGCTCTTGCCGATGCCGGCAATCCGCACTCCTTTTGGAGCGCCTTCTTGCACATGGCTTTTCCGCTCACGTCATCGGCGCTGAATTTGGCGGGAATACGCGGGTCGGTCGCCGGGTCATATTCAGCGAAATCGATCCCGTTCACGATCCCCGTCAGACGGCCTTGACCGTCCAGATATTGAAGCAGCCCCTCAAGATTCCATCCGTACTCCGGCGTCTGGATCTCCTTCGCGTATGTCTCGCTGACCGTGTTGGCCAACTGAGAGAAGACCAGGCCGCCCTTCATGAAGCTCATCTTCCCGTAAAATTCGAGCCGATCATACGTGAAAAACCGCTCAGGCAGGCCGGCTAACTGGAGAATTCCGCGATCGAAATCGCCCTGGTATGCAAGGTTGTGGATCGTGAAGACCCGCGCCGTCTCGGACCAGGTTGGGTGACTCGAGTAAAAAGCGTCCAGGTAAGGCGGAATGAGCCCGGTCTGCCAATCGTTGCAATGTATTACATCGGGAGACCAGGCGGGCCTTAGCCTGGGCACGAATTCTGTAACCGCGCGGTCGAAGAATATATACGGTTCCGGCTCCAGGGAATAAACTTTCTTGCTCTCGGTTGCGTCGCGGAAATAGGTGTCCGATCCGATCAGGTAAACCGGCACGTTGCCGCCAATCCTCGTCGTTTTCACCCACGCGCAGGCGCACCAATTATCGTTAATGGGAACCGGAAAATGCGGAATTAATCCTTCGACGGCAAAGCGCGGATCGTCCTCTATCATCTTGTACGCCGGCATCGCCACTCGCACATCGTGCCCGAGCGCCTCAAGCGCCTTCGGAAGCGCTCCGGCGACGTCCGCCAACCCTCCAACCTTCGCGAACGGCGCGACTTCCGCCGAAACGATCAGTATTTTAAGCTTTCGAGCTGTCATATGTCCCTCCATGGAGCTTAGGCTTGACTCGTGATGAGTGATTCGTGATGAGTGGACGTGAATTCGTTGACAGGAAATTCCTGGCCCGGATTATTCATCTGATACTGGAGCGCGGGCGTCCCGCCCGCATTCCGCCAGGTTCATGAATAAGTCAGGCTAGTGCGCCGCCTTACGCATCACGCATCACGGATCATTCAAAGTAATGCCGGACATTTCCCTAAAATGAGTCAAATCTCCTATGCTCCCGCTCGCACGCGCCTGGCGAGCCGGTTTAGAAAGCTGCCGGCGCCGGATGTGCGCGGTACATCATACCCCAGAGTCTTTGCGGCTTCCGCTATTGCGAGCGCAGCCGGGGAACCGGGGCTTTTTATACAAAGTGGCTGTTGTGCAAGAACTGCCGCCTGCATGCCGGGATCGCGCGGCACGTAGCCAAGAACCTCGATGTCCGCTTTCAAGAACCTGCGCGACACCAGCCGGAGGCGGTTTGCCACCGCTCGGGCTTCGCTAAGGTCCTTCGCCATGTTCACAACCAGCCGGATCTGCGAGCTCGGGTTCTCCGCCCGTAGAATCTTGATCGTGGCGTAAGCGTCGGCAATCGAAGCCGGGTCCGGCGTAACGATCACAATTGCCTCATCGGCAGCCTGTACGAAAGCCATGACGTTGTGAGAGACTCCTGCTCCCGTGTCTATCACGATCACGTCGGCAAGCTCGTCCATCTCGCTCAGAGTGTCCATAAACTGCGCAAGCCTCTCTTCACTGAGATCGGCGATTTCCGTGATGCCGGACGCTCCCGCGATGATCCGCAATCCGCCGGAACCTTCGATCAGAATGTCTCTAAGGGACTTTTCCGCTCGAATAACATGCTCAAGCGTGCCGGACGGGGTGATACCGAGGTGAATGTGTATGTTTGCAAGGCCAAGATCGGCATCGAGGATGATCACCCGTTGGCCGGCTTTGGCAAATAGCACGGCGATATTGGTCGAGAAGGAAGTTTTGCCGACCCCTCCTTTGCCGCTCGTAACCGCGATCGTCCTGGCGGTTTTGCGCCTTTTGACGACGGCTGCGCGAGCAAAATCCTGGCCATGGCGCGTCTGGACTGCCAGCTCGCGCAGGCTCTGGGCCTGATCCGGCACGATTCGAGACTCCCGGGGGTGATGAAAAACTGTAAGTACGGATGCGGCGTCAGAAATGCCTCGCGGCTCCTTCGGAATTATCGGAGATTGATTTTGACAACCTTATTGGTTTTTTAACCAGTTTTGCCATATAACGAAGAAATACCAGTATTGCAAGAATCATGCCAAAAGCGGCTTGACAGGCAATGCCGCAAGGAATATAATCGCTGTGTCTCTGAGACAATGTTGGGCCTTCCCGCTCAACGCCCCGTATCCAGAGCTTCCAGAAGATCAAATCGCCGCCGCTTCCCAGGGCAGACTCATCGCAGGCGTCGACCAATTGTTCGCCTTCCGGGTCCGAAAGCAGCTTGAAGGGCGCCGGAAATAGGTGCGACCGCGACGTCGCATTCGCGTTAGACAACGATTTATGCGGATCGGGATGGCGCCCACTCAAGACCGAGCGGCCGTCTTCCGAGAATCTAGAACGCGCGGCTCGTCGCAAGACTCACTGATTTAAAGCCGTTGAGCCAATTGACGCTAGGAATCGTTGGAGGGAATTAGGGTGGTGCTTCGACAGGATCAGCGCCAGGTCATATCGCAGCGCATCGATCCCAAACTGATTATGGCTAATGCCATCCTTCAGCAGACATCGCAGGAGCTTGCCCAGCAAATCGAAGCCGAGCTCCTGGACAACCCGGCATTGGACGTGATAGAGGACGCCCAGCCCTGCCAGGGGGACTGTGTGGATCCGGAATCCTGTCCCTACTGTTCCCAACGCAACGGCCGCAAGCAGGCGGACAGGGAGTCGCCCGTTGTATTCGATGCGGATTCCGAGTTCTACGGCGAATCCGTCTACGAGCCGGACGATGACTACGATCCGGTGGGGAACCTGGAAGCGGAGGTTACCCTCCAGGACCACCTCCGAGCGCTAATGCGGGCGGCATTGAGCGACATCGATTTCGACATCGGCGAATATATCATCAGCAGCCTCGACGATAACGGCTGGCTGGAGACCCCGGTCGAGGAGATCGCGGCAGAGCTTTCCGTCGATCCGGCTGAAGTAAACAGAGTACTAAAGGTTATCCAATCGTTCGACCCGCCTGGCGTCGCCGCGCGGGATCTTCAAGAATGCCTCCAACTACAGTTGCAGTTCCTGCGGGAAGAGGGGCAAGGAAATTCGACCGCGGAAAAAATGGTGCGAAACCATTTTAAGGATATTGTCAATCCGCGGTATGCAAAAATCGCTCGGGCAATGGGGATTTCTGTGGACAAAACCAAGCAAACGATCGAGTTCGTACGAACTCAGCTAAATCCTTATCCGGCAAGCCAATTTAGACCGCCGTGGGTCTACAAACCTTCGAGCAATAAAGCCGCGATCAAACCGGACGTTATCATCCGCCGCACGGAGTTCGGGTTCGAGGTCGACGTCGTCGGGACCGATCCGTTCGTCCTCGGCGTCAACCCAACTTACCGTTCCGAGTACAATACTATCAAGAACGGCAACGGCCACCTCCCGGAAGAAGAAAAGAAGCACGTTACCGAATACGTTGAGCGCGCCGAGCTATTCATTCGCAACATCAACCAGCGCCGCAAGACCCTCCGGCTTATTACCAAGGCAATTATCGAGTGCCAGCAAGGGTTCTTGGAAACCGGTTCGCGAGCCTATGTGAGACCCCTCACCCGTACACGAGTCGCGCAGATCCTCGAGCTTCACGAAAGCACCGTCTCGCGAGCCACAGCCAACAAGTACGTCCAGCTCCCCAACCAGGAAGTGTTGCCCTTCGACATATTCTTCAATCCGTCCCTGTCCATCAAGACCGCCATCGAAGAGATCATCGCCAAGGAAGACCCCTCCAATCCCCTCTCAGACCAACAGATCGCCGGGATGCTAAAAGTCCGAGGTATGGATGTCGCCCGCCGGACGGTAGTCAAGTACCGGGAATCTCAGAAGCTGCTTTCTTCGACGCGCCGGCGGCGATAGCGCGGGACAAATAAGTCCTATAGGTCTTGATTATAGTTACCCAATGCGGCCCTTCGACTTGGGCAGCGTGCAATCCTACTCCAACCACGCAACCTCGTGAGCGCGGCTCTTTTGGTATAATTGAATGGCATACCGAGCGTGAGGTGCGATATGGACAAATCAGTGATCGAACTTGAGGGAACTTGGGAAGAGATATTGGCGCGAATTCCGGACTTTAACGGCAAACGTCTTCACATCACAGTTCAGGCTGTAGAGGAGAAGGTTTCCGCAGGGCCTATCAGCGTGGACTCCGCGTTGGATTCCATCTGGAAGCAAGTTCCCGACGCATCATGGGATAGATTCCCGGCGGACTTTGGCGAGAATATGGATCATTACCTCTTCGGCTCGACAAAGCAGAAATGAACGCGGTTTTTGCCGATACGTTCTATTGGTATGGACTTGCAAATCCGCGCGATCAATGGCACGGAAAAGTATTGAAAGCCAAGAACCATGTTGCGGGCCGCACGATCGTAACTACTGAGGAAGTATTATCGGAGCTTCTTGCCGCAATGTCAGGGGATGCGCATCTTCGCGGTGCAGCGCAGATCCTGCTTGAAGCCTTGTTCACGGATGCCGGGATATCGGTAATCCCGCAATCCCACCAGTCTTTCATTCTCGGCTTTGAGCTTTACAAGAACCGTCCAGACAAGTCGTATAGCCTGACCGACTGTATCTCGATGTGTGTTTGCCAGGCAGAAGGCATCACAGAAGTCCTGACCAACGATCGTCATTTTGCCCAAGAAGGCTTTGTGATTTTGATCAAGCGTTAAGCTGCAAAAACGCCGATCCTCGTTCATTGCCAAGTAGAAAGGACCGGAACGTGATTCCGACTCGACGTGATTTCCTAAAATCCGCAACTGCTCTTGCAGCTTCGCCGTATCTAATCGACGCTGGCGCTGCACAGCAACCCGCTCCCGGATCAGAGGTCTTCGCCGACTTTGAATCCGGCGCCTACGACGGCTGGACCCTCACCGGCAACTGCTGGACGAAAGAACCACACCAAGCGAGCACCATCCAGGGCATTACCGGTTTCCAGGGCAAGCGGTTCCTCTGCACCCTCCACCCCAAGCTCGGCAACGCCGCCACAGGCAAGGCCGTTTCCCGCGAGTTCACCATCGAGAAGCCGTTTATCAACTTCCTGATCGGCGGCGGGAA
>JBGPOG010000037.1:0-14012 GCA_041487935.1 Chthonomonadia bacterium
AGGACATAGACCCGGGAGATCCCGTCACGATGACGATCCACGAGTTTATGGAGAAGATGAAGCTCAGCGCGCTTCATCCAATGTCCAAATGGCGGGATGGGGTTTTATTAACCTGCTATCCGGCCTGGTTCATTGAAGAGGATAATGCGATTCCTTACCAGCTAGTGAAGCGCCATTTGAGCCGGAAGGACAGGCTGGTTCCATTGGCGGACATGGCGAGGCTAATGGCCTCTATCTCGGACGTGCAGGCGAAAACCCTAGCCCAAGAGTATAATGCGGTAAATGGGGCCATGCAGATGCGGCCATTGTTCGCGCTCTACGGCCGGTACCCGCAAATACTCTCCACTGGCGGTATGCGGCTGACTCCGCAAATGGTTGAAGTACTGCGCGCGCTGCCGAAGCTGATCGGTTCCCCCGGGTTTTCGGATCGCACGGCAACCGCGCTGCGCCTGGTGCAGATCAATACGGAATACGGAGGCCAGTACGGCATCGCCATACGGGCTGAAGTCCAGATCGACGGAAAGGAGTGGAGGTCGCTAGGCGGTTTCGAGCAGCTTCCACTGCCTCCCAAAAAGGCCACCGAAAAGCCGCTGCATTGAGTTAAAGCGGTATTCCTTGCGGCTTCGAGATTTTGGCATTGGTAATATCGTTGGTTAGCCGCAAGGATTCCCGGTATGCGCTTCGAACGAGGTATAGTACTCTCCGCATCTCGTGAATCCGTTTGGAACCTCGTCGCCGACACCGACCGTCTCAACCGCGAGATGGGGCTGCCTCCAATTGCATTCCATTTTCAGCCGTCAGATTCCGGCGGCTCGGACGTATCCGCCGAGGCGCACGTCGCGGGATTTACCCTCCGGTACCGCGAGCATCCGTTCGACTGGGTCAGGCCCCGGTTTCATCGCGTTCGCCGTACGTTCATCGGCGGTCCTATCGCGGAGATTGTCGGAGGCGTAGATCTCCAGGAGATCAGCCAGGAAATCACGCACGTAAGCGTCTTCGCCGACATCCAGCCGCGCGGACCGATGGGGCAATTGGCCTCTCGTGCGGTCGGAATGAAGTCAATTTCCGACTTCATCTCCGCCTGCCGCCGTTTCGACGAATATCTGCGTAAGAAGGCTCATTCTCCTTACCCTCGTCACACCGCGCGTCCTCCGGCTGACCGTGCTCGGCTACAGCGTGGGCTTGACCGGCTTAAACTATCCAATGCCAATCCTGAGCTCGCCGATCGGCTGGCTGGCTTCGTGGCAAAGATGCCTCCTGAAGACGTTGTGGCAATACGGCCATTTGCGCTTGCGGATCGATGGGGAGTATCGCGTAAGGCCCTGTTGGAGACCTGCCTCCATGCCGCCCGATGCGGAATGCTCGAGCTGCGATGGCGCGTGCTTTGTCCCTACTGTCGAGGCGGGCCGGCAAGAGCGGCTCGGCTTAGCGATGTAACGGGCGGAGTTCATTGCGAATCTTGCAATATTCGTTACGACGCGGGATTCGATCAGCACGTGGAAGTATGTTTTCAGGTCGCGCCATCGATCCGCCCGGTCAAAGACCGCACTTATTGCATAGGCGGCCCGATGGCATCTCCACATGTAATCGCGCAGTGGGCGCTTCCGCCAGGTGCGAAGGCAACGACGGAGATGGATTTGCAGCCTGGCGATTATCAGTTGGTCAGCTTGCAAGCGGAAAATGTGATAGAGGTCCGCGTAGACGCGAATGGCGCCCGAGACGTGGAGGCATCCATCTCTGCAAGTGGCTCGAAGGCCCGGCTGGAACCCTCCGGGGAGCCATTGATTATTGCGCCGAGCTCCATTTGGGCATATTGCAATAACACAGACCACCAGATCGTCCTGCGCCTTGAAACTCCCGTCTGGACGGCCGATTCCGCAACCGCCGCGCACGTAACGTCGATACAAACCTTTCACGACCTGTTCTCTTCCGAAGTCCTTTCACCCGGAACGGAGATCGCTGTGAGGCAGATCTGCGTTCTTTTCAGCGACCTGAAGGGTTCCACGGCCATGTACCGCGAGCGAGGCGATGCACCTTCCTATCGAATCGTCCGCGACCACTTTGCCCGTCTGAAACGCGTCATCGACTCCCAGAGCGGCGCGGTGCTCAAAACGGCGGGTGATGCCGTGATGGCGACGTTTGTCGATCCGGCAAACGGCCTGGCTGCGGCTCTGGACCTGCAGCGGGAATTCGCCCAGGACCCGGAAGCCCTCACGGTTAAGCTCGGGCTTCACTGGGGACCCGCGATTGCGGTGAATGCCAACGACTCCCTGGACTATTTCGGACAAACAGTCAATCTCGCCGCTCGTCTCCAGGGCCAGAGCCAGGGTGGCGATATCGTCATAGCCGCAGAATTGGCGCAGGACCCACAAATCGATGCGCAACTGCAAAGCCCGGATATTCGTTTGGAGAAGTTTAAGGCATCTATTCGGGGGTTGGAACAAGAAGTGGAGATGGTGAGAATTCGACTTGCGTGAATTTCTCTGTAAGTAGAGGTCATTGCAAAACTCGGCAAGTCGTCGTATCCCGTCATCCTGAAAGGAACTGCTTTTGATCTCACGGATTGCGGTGAGCAGTGCTAGAAGCAGATGCCCGGTACGGGTCCGTATGGACATTGCAGCATGACGGATTTGCGGAATTTTGCAATCACCTCAGTAACTAGTTTTTGCGTCTCTAATGACACCGTGTTGTCCGGGAACAGTAGCGCCCGCGCGGGTATAATGGGCCATCGAAATTGGAGGCCTCTTTATCAATATGCCCCTAAAAATGCAATTGGGCCACAGTCCGGACTCGGACGACGCCTTTATGTTTTATGGCCTCGCTAAGAATCTAGTAGATTCCGAAGGCCTGGAATTCGAGCACATTCTCCGCGACATTCAAACGCTAAACGAATGGTCTAAAGAAGGCAAGCTCGAATGCACCGCCATCTCGGTACATGCATACGCTTATGTCCACGATCGTTACGCCATTCTCTCCCACGGCGCCAGCATGGGGGATGGCTACGGCCCGATGATCGTTACGAAGACACCGATGACCCCGCAAGAGGTCGCGCAAAAGCGCATCGCCATCCCCGGCAAAATGACCAGCGCCTATCTCGCGCTACAACTCTTCCTTGCCGACTTGAACACTGAACAGTCAACACCCAACACTCAACACGCTATGCCGATTACTCACCACTCACCACTCACCACTCACCAATTCCCCGTTCTCCCCTTCGACAAAATCCAGGACGCCGTCCACTCAGGCGAAGTAGAGGCCGGCCTGATCATCCACGAAGGCCAGCTAACCCACAAGGCCGAGGGATTGCACACCGTCCTCGACCTCGGCGATTGGTGGAAGGGCGAAACGGGGCTGCCGTTGCCACTCGGCGTTAATGCAATCCGCAAGGACCTGCCGAAAGACGTGCAGGAGCGCGCTTCGCGCGCGTTGAAGAGAAGCATCGTCTACGGCCTGGAGCACCGCCAGGCAGCCCTTGGCCACGCGATGCAGTTCGCCCGCGACATGGAGCTGAAAACGGCGGATACATTCGTTGGGATGTACGTCAACAACTGGACAATTGACCTGGGCGAGCCGGGCAAACAGAGCATCCGCCTATTCCTCAAACGCGGCAGCGAAGCAGGGTTAATACCAATTCTTGGCGAAGTCGAATTCGTTGACTGAGGCATCAACTGCGGGCCGGATTGCGCATCCCTTTATTCGTCAGGAAATCCGGTCAGCCATTATGGACAGAATGAACACTATCACGTCCAACCGGAGCCGATGGAAACCTGAAATGGACTTAGAACAATTACGTTTATAACTTTCATAACGGCTCTTTTCAGTTCGGTTCTTTGTTCATAATGTTCATAATGGCAATCCTAAAGGAAGTTGAAAACATGCGATTAACGTTCTTTTTGACGCTCATTGTAACACTGGCCCTCGCCCTGCCGGCTTCCGCGCAGAAGCGCGGCCTGGACATCTATTTCATCGACACCGAGGGCGGCCAGTCAACACTGCTCGTCACACCGGCGGGCGAATCCATCTTGATCGACTCAGGCAATCCCGGCACGCGCGATGCGGGCCGCATTCACCACGTCGCCTTAGAGGTCGCACACCTCAAGGCAATCGACTGCAGCGTCGTCACACACTGGCACCTGGACCACTACGGCGGCCACGGCGAACTGGCCAAGCTGATGCCCATCCATCGATTCTACGATCACGGCATTCCCGAAAAATCGATCGATGATCCCGGTCACTTCCCGGCGCTTATTTCTGTCTACAAGAAAGTAGGTGGAAGCCACTCGATTACGATGAGGCCGGGAGCTCGAATCCCGCTGCTACAGAAAGACGGCGCGCCCGCAATCTCTATGAAATGCCTCGTCGCCATGCAGCAGACTGTACCCGATAGACCCGGCGATCCCGAAAACCCGATCGCCAAAGAGAATATTCCGCAGCCGCCCGATCCCAGCGACAATGCAAACAGCCTCGGATTTCTAATTAGCTTCGGCGGATTCCGGTTTATCGACCTCGGCGATCTGACCTGGAACATCGAATACAAGCTCGTTTCTCCCACCGACAAGATCGGTCCGATCGATCTCTACCTCACGACCCACCACGGCCTAGAAGTCAGCAACAACCCTGTGATCGTCAAGACGCTGCAACCGCGCGTCGCGATCTTCAACAACGGCCCGCGCAAAGGCGGACATCCCGACGTCACCAAGACGCTACGCGGGTTACCGGGTCTCAAGGCCATCTGGCAGCTTCACCGCAACGTCACGTGCGATCCGTCCATGAACACAACCCCGGATAAGATTGCCAATACGGACGAGAACTGCAAGGCGGAGTTCATAAAAGTCTCCGTAGCTCCCGACGCGAAGAGCTATACCGTCCAAATCGGGGAGCATGGAAAGGCGGAGCGGTACGAGACCCGTCGTTAAAGCAATTCGCAAACAATCGCGCTCAAGATCATTCATTCGATCGATTTCAAAAACGCCGGATAGAAGTGCACCGGCAAGTACATTTCCGTCCAGTCCGTGAGCGAGCACAAAACCATTTCGCACCACTTCTTCAGCCAATTAGGAGGACATCATGCAGTGTGCAAGGTGTGGTAATGAACTCGAGCCTGGTGACAATGTCTGCCCGAAATGCGCTCAATCGGTCGATCATGAAACGCCAGGTCCTCCAAGCACTCAACCGATGGATGAACTTCGTTCCTACGGAGCGCCACAACTTTCGCCACCCCAAGCGCAGTTCCCAGCGCCATCGGGTACCGGTTATCCGGGAGTATCTCCCTATGGCCAGGTCGCCCCACCATCCTGGGTATCCACGTTACAAGAATACGTTTCAACTAAAGGGCGCGGTACAGCTCTCTTAATCATGCTGTCGGTAACGATGTTGTTCGATGCCATATCCATTCTCTCCGATTTGGCACAGATCAGCATGCTGCGGCAAGCAGCCAGCGGAGTGCAGATTTCGGAACAAGCTGCATTGGCAAACGATGCCCGGCAAGGCTTGATTGCGCTGGCGGTACTCGGAACTCTCGTCGTTACAGTGGTTGTTTGGTGCGTTTGGATCCACAGGGCGGACAAGAACCTGCCGGCTTTCGGGGCCCGAAACCTAAGATTCACGCCAGGGTGGGCGGTCGGTTGGTATTTTGTGCCTTTCATGAACTTGGTGCGGCCCTATCAAGTGATGCAGGAGATTTGCCAGGCCAGCGATCCGAACACTCCGGTCCACAGCGGTACGGAGTGGATGTCGGCGCCGACCCCGCCTCTTGTCGGTTTCTGGTGGGGCGCGTACTTGATCAACGGCTTTCTGGGCAATGTCGTCCTGCGGAGTTCAATGGGGGCGAAGTCTCCCGAAGAGCTAATTTCGAGTACTTGGACGGGAATAGTCTCTCAGACCGTCTCAATCGTCGCGACGATCCTTGCAATCATGATGGTTCGTAAGGTTAATACAATGCAAGCAGAAAAGTACGACGCTCTCGCGTCACAGTCGCAGCAGTACAGCCCTTTCTAATCGTCTCGACGGAAGTTGTCTGCGCTGGTGGAGGTGCTAGTAGCTGGGGAACGTATATTCTACGTTATTTGCAATTGATGCTGCGATTTTATCACGCTGTTCTGCCGTCAGAGTACCGATCTTGGAAATGAACCGGCTTATGCTTACCGCCCGAGATTGGAACGTGTCAGCGGCTGACGTCTTGGACAGTCCATTCTCGGAGCTTGCGACTATCCGTACCGTCCAGATGGCTTGGCCATAGCGGGGTTTCCAATCCGTGAATGGAACAATGATGCGCAGAGGCAGCTTGCCTACGGTCGCAGAATTGATTACTACCACGGGCCGAATCTTCCGCATCTCCGCACCCTTGGTTGGTTCGAGGTCGACCCGCCATACCTCACCCAGAACGGGTTCAAGCGGCATCTTCGCCTTCGTAATCGTAGAACGGCTCAAAATCAAGAGCAGTGAATGCGGTCAATTCTCGTTGTTCGACCGGAGGTGCTAAGTCGGCCGCGTATAGATCAGCCATAGCGTCTGCTGCAGCAGCCAGGATGCGACGACGCTCTTCCAACGGAAGTTGCATGATCCGGCGCGGATCCATTTCGCTTTCACTGTCGAGATCGGCATTACAGACGGCGCCCGCGACAAGCTCGCTTGCATATTGCTCAGGTTTTTGGCCACGACGGGCAGCTTGGGCACGCACTTTCTCCTCGATCTCCGGGCCGACTTCGATTGTCAAGACCATTCCTCACCTCCGTTCACAATCATAACATGATCGCGCAGAACTCCGCCATCTGCTACAATTTCACGAACCAATCAACCAACGGAGGACCACTCATGCGCTGGATTTGCGCGCTTGTGCTCACGGCTGTTTTGACAGGATCGGCTCTGGCCGACGGTCAGCAGGACAACATCCCGGAGAACGTCCGGCCGGTGCCACCGCCGGGAATTGCAGTTCCCGCGGCCGATCGAACTGAGTTGGAAGCCGGCATTGCGGATCTCGGCAAGGAGATAGACGCCCTCCGGATGGAGTTGAAGAACAAGCCCGCACTATTGGAATTACTCCCGGACGTCCAGATCTTCCACAACGCCGCCCGTTACGCGCTCACATACAACGAGTTCTTCAACGCGCGCGAGATCCCCGTCGCGAAGAACCTTCTCATGCTTGGCATGGAGCGCGCAAGACAGCTCCACGGCGGCCAGGCGCCATGGACGACGCAGGCCGGCCTGGTAGTGCGCGGCTACGTCTCTAGGATCGATGGCTCGGTGCAGCCCTATGGGTTGGTTGTCCCGCCAGCCTACACGCCGGACGCGGGCGTCAAGCGCCGCTTGGATTGCTGGTTCCACGGCCGCGGCGAGACTCTCAGCGAGGTCAACTTCCTCAACGACCGGATGCGCAATCCCGGCGAATTCACTCCTCCCGGCGCGATCGTGCTCCACCTCTATGGCCGCTACTGCAACGCCAACAAATTTGCTGGAGAGATCGACCTGTTGGAGGCGCTGGAGAGCGTCAAGAAGCGTTATCCCATCGACGAGAACCGAATCGCCGTACGGGGCTTCTCCATGGGTGGCGCCGCGTGCTGGCAGTTTGCAGTCCACTACGCGGGAGATTGGGCGGCTGCCGCGCCGGGCGCCGGGTTCTCCGAGACCGCTGATTTCCTTAAGGTATTCCAAAAGGAGAAGGTCCAACCCACGTGGTTCGAACAGAAGCTTTGGCACTGGTACGACTGCACCGACTACGCACTAAACCTCTTCAACTGCCCGACCGTTGCGTACAGCGGAGAGGTAGATTCCCAGAAGCAAGCTGCCGACATGATGGAAAAAGCCCTTGCGAAAGAGGGCATCACCATGACCCACATCATCGGCGCCAAAGCGGGCCACTTCTACACGCCGGACGGCCGGCGCGAGGTCAGCCGGCGCATCGATGCCATCCTTCAGCAGGGACGGAATCCGATCCCAAGCCGCGTTAGGCTCACTACCTGGACACTCCGCTACAACAAGATGCTCTGGGTGAAGCTGGACGGAATGGAGAAACACTGGGAGCGCGCCACCGTAGAAGCCGAGATCGCAAGTCCATCAGCAATTACGATCAAGACCCGGAATGTAACTGGCCTAACACTTGAAATGGGCTCCGGGCTCTGCCCGCTCGATAACAGACACCCCCCAACGATAACCATCGACGGTCAAAAACTCACAGCCCAGCCTGTCCAGTCAGACCGCTCCTGGATGACGAGTATCGAAAAATCCGCCAACCGGTGGTCCATCGTCCATCGCCCATCGTCCAACGTCGATGCTTCTCTCCACAAGACCCCCGGCCTCCAAGGCCCCATCGACGACGCCTTCATGGACAGTTTCCTCATGGTTTCGCCTACCGGCTCCCCGATGAACGAGATGGTCGGTGGCTGGGTAAAGTCGGAAGAGGCGCACGCCATCGACCACTGGCGCAAGCAATTCCGCGGCGAAGCCCGAGTAAAGACCGATATCGACGTTACCGACGAGGATATAGCCGCCCACAACCTGGTCCTCTGGGGAGATCCGTCCAGCAACAAGGTCCTTGCTCGAATCGCAGACAAGCTTCCCATCCATTGGGACGCCAAAGGCGTCCGCGTGGGCAGCAAGACATATTTGCCGGATCACCACGCGCCGGTCCTGATTTTCCCTAACCCGCTCAACCCGAAACGGTATGTGGTACTGAACAGCGGATTCACCTTCCGCGAATACGACTACCTCAACAATGCCCGCCAGATAGCAAAGCTGCCGGACTGGGCGGTGGTCGATTTGTCGGTCAAACCGAACTCCCGCTGGCCCGGCAAGATTGTGGATGCCGGCTTCTTTGGCGAGCGGTGGGAATTGCTGCCTTCCCCGCGAGTGGCTGTTAGCCAAAAATGAGGCATTGACGGATGCCCATCCTCACCGAAGAGATGAAACAGCTCGTCAGCAAGCAGAAGCTCGGCTTCGTAGCCACCGTTTGCCCGGACTACACGCCCAACCTGTCGCCCAAAGGAACCACCTGCACTTGGGACGACGACCACCTCGTCTTCCTCGATCTCCGCTCACCCCAAACGATCGAGAAGCTCCTGCACAACCCATCGATCGAAATTAACCTGGCAGATCAGCTCATTCGCAGGGGGTTCCGTTTCAAAGGCGTGGCCTCCGTTTGGCGGGAGGGTGATCTCTATGATCGAATTCTAGAGATGTATTCCGCCAACGGTCTGGCAGAGTATATAGAGCCGGTGCAACACGTCGTACTGGTCAAGGTCGAGCGAGCGCAGCGCGTGACCTCGTCCGCGTACGACCTGGGCGAGACCGAAGAGACATTGGCCGAGCGATACGCCGGGTATTGGAACGATCTGTGGAGCCGACGCCGATCCGCTTCGAGTGAACGTAAGTAGAAATAGGCGAAGCAAATCCGAGAATCCGACCGATAATTCGGCTTACGATGGCGCGATTCTCGATACAGCTCGAATATAACCGGAGGGCGTGACAACGATGTCCGTCAAACGCAACAACACATATCTCGCTCCACATGGACTACGCCGCGCGCTATATCCACAAACAAGCGCAATCTGACTCCGCAAATCCCATCTCCATCGCCACCGGCGGCACTCCGTTCATGCGCTGCCTCGAAAAGCACCGTGATGAATCCGCTTAAATGACTCTCGCCAAGCGCGATCGCAAATCTGCAAAAGTGTGAGTCTCAGAAATTAGTAACCAGTGATCAGTAATGATCAGTTATCAGTAAGTGCGACCTGTTATTCAACTGATCAAAGATCACTGATCACTTACTTCGGACTACTGCATTTTCACCTGCAATCAATTTCTGTCACATAATGGCTGGTTTCGCGTCAATAGCCTGTAATAGCTCGGACGCATTCCGGCGCAACGCGGCGCCGGCCCACCGGACCGCCCGGGTCCGCAGATTGAGAGAACTGCCGTGATCAACCTGCTACGCGCCGGCCCTTGGTTCAATCGCGCCGCGGCAAACACCGCGCAAGCCGCCGATGCCCTCGACGAGCTTTTCCGCGAACTGGTCGATTCGCAGTATAAGCGCACATACAACTTGATCCTTCGCATGGTCCGAACCGATTGCGACGCGGCGGACCTAACTCAGGAAACGTTCGTCCGTATATATCGCGCGCTGCCGAAGCTGCGCGAAGGCGCCGCAGCATCCGCGTGGACTCGCAGAATCGCAACTAACCTCTGTCTCGATTTCCTCCGCCGCCGGAACGCCTCCCCAAATCTTGCGTCACTGGACAACAGGCCGTCGGACACCTCTGAATTCGGCGCCCAGCGCGATGTGATCGATCCCACAGGGGAGCCGGACCGGCTCTTCGCTTCCGCCGAATCCAAGCAGATGCTCTATAAAGCCATCGATTCCCTCCCGACGGATTACCGCTCTGTAATTGTCTTGCACCATATCGAAGACATGCGAGTCGAAGAGATTGCGGAAATCTTTCGCGTGCCGGCCGGCACTATCAAGTCCCGCCTCAGCCGAGCCCGCCGCGAGCTAAAGCGCAAACTCTCCGCCTACTTCGATTACGCATCCTCCCGCGACTGATCCTCCCCGCTTGCCTCACAAACAAACGTTCGTAAGAGCCGGGCGCAATTGCGGCAAACTCCAACTAATGTCACTGTTTTGCTAATAATCGTCAGATATAATTAAGATAATGACAGATTCAGTGTCATAATATGACAGTCTTGGTGAAGGAGTTGGTAAATCGATGGCATTGGAAGCAGACGCGCGGCGCTTGAAGCTGCTCGAGGAACTGGCATCAGGAACGAACGGTCGCGATCTGGGAGAATTCGCCCGACTGCTTGGCGCGGACGACCGGACGATCCGGCGCGATGTCGAGTTCCTCCAGGATCTCGTGCCGAAGGTCGAGCGGATCGACATTCGGCGGGGAAAGATTCACGCGGCGCGCACAGGATTCGGTCCAGGCTACTTCTCCGATCAGGTTGTGAACAGCCGGGAGCCTAAAGAGGCTATCGCGCGCCGGATCGTCGATACGCTTCCGAGCGACCTGCCGATAGTCTTGACTGCCGGAACGACGGTCTATTATGTCGCGCGTGAGCTCAAGCGGGCAGCCAGCGAGGAAAATCCGCCGCATGGCGTCATCGCCTTTACGAACAGCCTGCCGGCGCTTCTGGAGCTCATATCGGCCGGAATCTCGACGGGAATTATCGGCGAAGCCTACGATCCCGATGACTGCGCCTTTTACTCCCACGATCTGCGCTCTGCGTTTCATCCGAGCGTCGCGATTGTGGGAGCAAGCGGCGTTGTTGCGGACGCGCGCCGGGGAACGCTCGATCTGTTTTCTCACAGAGCGGATGAAGCCGCGTTCATGCAGCAGCTTCTAATCGGTGTTCCGGAGATCGTTATCGCGGTAGATTCCAGCAAAATCGGCCGGCGGCATCCTTGGTCATTCTCCGGAGGCAGACTGTTGGAGGGAAAGACCGTGCGCCTGGTGACCAACAACCTTGAGCAATCCCAGCGCGCGGCTCTCGCCGGACTGACCGGTTCCTGCGAGTTAACATTCGCATTTCAATTTGAGGAGCATTAAACCTGATGTGCGGTATTACAGGATATGTCGGAAATCGACCGGCAGTGGAGACATCCATTCGCAATCTCAAGCGTTTGGAATACAGAGGATACGATTCGGCCGGTGTCGCCTACCCGGAAGGCGGGTCGATTCAAATTCGCAAGGCGGCCGGCAAGATCGTGAATCTCGAGGCGGCGCTGGATGCTCATTCAAACGAAGCCCACGCCGCCATCGCTCACACGCGTTGGGCAACCCACGGCCGGCCAAATGAATCCAACGCGCATCCCCACTCGGATTGTCTCGACGCTCTGGCCGTGGTCCACAACGGAATCATCGAGAACTACGCTGCCCTGCGACAACGACTTATTCTGGCCGGACATCAATTCCTCTCCGACACCGACACGGAAGTATTGGCTCACCTGATTGAAGAAGAGTTGTCGCACAGGAAGACGATGGACGATGGACGATGGACGATGGACGATGGACTTCCGCTTGAATTGGAGCAGCCAATTAGCAAGCGGGAATCGGCTGAATCGTCTGTGATCGGTACTGAATCGTCCATCGTCCATCGTCGGTCGTCCTTTGCCAACAGTCCATCGTCGATCGCCAAAGGACCATCGTCCATCGTCCATCGTCGGTCGTCCTTTGCCAACAGTCCATCGTCGATCGCCAAAGGTCCATCGTCCATCGTCCATCGTCCATCGTCCCTCTGCGAGTTCACCGCCGCCGCCCGAAACGCACTGGCAAAAGTCGAAGGCTCCTATGCCATTGCCGTCGTCCATCGAGACCATCCCGATTACGTTTTTGTTGCCCGCAAGGACTCGCCCCTGGTGATAGGCCTTGGGGATGGCGAGAACTTCCTCGCGTCGGACATTCCGGCCGTGCTCGCATTCACTCGCAAAGTAATCGTGCTGGAAGACGGCGACTGCGCGCTCATTGAAAAAGATAAAGTCCAGGTATTCGGACTCGATGGAGAGCCGCGAGATCGAGAGCCGCTCGAGGTCACCTGGGACGATCGGGCCGCCGAAAAGGGCGGGTTCGAGCATTTTATGCGTAAGGAGATCCACGAGGGACCCCGAACGGTCCGCGACACGCTTCGCGGCCGGTTATCTCCCGACGATCGTGTGGAGCTTCCGAATATGGCGGCCGCGGTGAAGGACTGGTCCCGGTTCTCGCGGATCAGCATCACCGCCTGTGGAACTGCTTACCATGCCGGGGTTGTCGGCAAGCGGCTGTTCGAAGAGCTGCTGAGGCGCCCGGTCGAGGCGACCGTGGCTTCCGAGTTCAGGTACGGGGACCCGATCGTCGACGAAACGACGCTGGTTATCGTGATCAGCCAGAGTGGTGAAACGGCCGACACGCTCGCCGCAATGCGCGAAGCAAAACGAAAAGGCGCTACCACGCTTGCGATTGTCAACGTGGTCGGCAGCACCCTCGCGCGCGAAGCAGATACCGTCCTCTACACCCAGGCGGGACCGGAGATCGGAGTCGCCAGCACCAAGGCCTATCTGGCGCAGGTCGTAGCGCTCCATCTGCTCGCCTTGTTCCTCGGCCAGGATGTCGCGATCGGCGAATCCTGCCGCCGTGAGATCGTGAGTTCTCTCCGTGCGCTCCCGGATCAAATCGCCGAATTGCTAAATCGCGACAATGAGATTGCACGTTTGGCGGAGCGGCTATCAGAGCACAACTGTTTCTTCTACCTTGGCCGGGGATACGACTTCGCAGCCGCCCTGGAGGCCGCGCTCAAGCTGAAAGAGATCAGCTACATCCACGCCGAAGCGTACGCCGCCGGCGAAATGAAGCACGGCCCGCTCGCGCTGGTTGAGCCGGGAGTCGCCATCGTCGGATTCTGCACCCAGCCCGCCACACGCGAAAAAATGGCCAGCAACCTCAGGGAAGTCAAGGCGCGTGAGGGGACGGTCGTCGCCATCGTCTTCGAGGGAGACGAGCCCCCTGACGGCGCCGATGAAGTCGTCTTCGTGCCGTCTTCGATGGGCTCTATGATGCCCGTCCTGACAATGGTCCCGATGCAGCTCCTGGCCTACCACGTAGCCCGCCTCCGCGGCTGCTCGATCGACCAACCGCGAAACCTGGCGAAAAGTGTCACTGTGGAGTAAATTGAACGGTGAATGTAATCAAAAGCCTATTGGCGAATGATGTAATGTTGTAATCTGACCGTTTATCTATTCGCCATGCAGACCTGCTCCGCCATTGACGAGCTATCGCCTCAGCCGCCTGCCGTAATCGAGACGGGTTTGATTACGGATCGGCGGATAGTAGCCATACTGGCCGTATTTTGCATAGCCGTGACTGTAGCCCTTCTCGCCAGCGGCGTCCGAGTCACCCAGGAAGACGGGTACTACTACTTCCAGGGACGGGCCGATGATCTGATCAAGGTCTCAGGTCAATGGGTTTGGCCGCTTGAAGTGGAGCGATGTCTGAATGAGCACCCCGACGTTCACGAATGTGCGGTGCTTCCCCACCAACTGTCCGATC
>JBGPOG010000038.1:0-13861 GCA_041487935.1 Chthonomonadia bacterium
CAAGCTGCTGACCGGCCCCACGGCGATCGCCTTCGCCGGCGACGATGTCGTCGCGACGGCTAAGGCTCTGCTCGATTTCATTCGAGAAGTCCGCAAGCCGGAAATCGTGGTCAAGGGCGGTTATGTGGATGGGCGCATATTCACGCCCGCGGAAGTAACTGCGCTTTCAAAGGTTCCGCCGCGTCCGGTTGTGTTAAGCCAGGCGCTCGGCACCTTGCAGGCGCCGCTCACCAATTTCGCCGGCACGTTGAACGGCTTGCTCAGTGAGTTCGCTCGGACGCTCCAAGCCCTCTCGGAAAAGCGACAGGCCGAAGGGGCGTAAGTGATTTTGGATTTTGGATTTTGGATTCTGGCTGCTTATCGCGGCTAATCTCAGCATAGAGAGGAGAAACTAGAAATGCCTGCTATCGATGATATTATCGGCTCGTTGGAAAAGTTGACCGTTCTGGAGCTTGTGGACCTTACGAAGGCGATCCAGGACAAATGGGGTGTATCGGCCGCGCCGGTTGCCGTAGCCGCTGCTCCAGGTGGCGCCTCCACGGAAGCCGCAGCAGTCCCGGACGTACAAACCGCGTTCGACGTGGTTCTAATGGCTGCCGGCGAGAAGAAGATCCAGGTTATCAAGGTGGTCCGGGAAGTCACGTCTCTCGGATTGAAGGAAGCCAAGGACCTGGTTGACGGAGCGCCCCAGCCCGTTAAGCAAGGCCTCAACAAGGAAGACGCCGAAGCCCTGAAGGCGAAACTGGTAGCGGAAGGCGCGTCGGTGGAGATCAAATAAGGCGTCCTTCCCACGCGGAGCGTGGGAAGGAGATTCAGTTGGATAGACGTCTGGCGGCGCCGTTCGGCGCCGCAAGCGCGGGCCGGGGAAGAGGTTCTCCCCGGCTTTGTTTTGCCTGTTCCTTCGACAGCTTCTCCTGAATCCAATCGGCAAGCTGCTCTCCGTCGGTTTCGATTCCGGGCCAGCCGTGTCCCTTGCCCGGCTTTACGATGAGCTTGCACGGGACCTTCATGTCCTTCAGCCTTGAGATAAGCCGTTCCGATTGCTGCAATGGGACAAGCATGTCCGCATCGCCGTGAATAACCAGCGTCGGAGGCGTCTTTTCCGACAGGCCGTATATAGGAGAAAGGGACCTTGCGATCCTCTCGCGCTCTTCATGGCTTGTCTGTTCGGTCACCGTGAAGATGTGCCAGTAGGACTTCAGCGCCGGCATTTCCAAGGCGTTCGCTCCTTCTTTTCCGTAGTTAAGGAAATCGGTTGGCGGGTAGAAGCAGGCGGCGGCCTGGACCGCGCTCGACGCGCGATCCACAGGATCCTTCGCATCCGAATTGCCGGGACCGCCATGTGCAGCGATCATCATGCTCAAATGGCCGCCCGCACTCCCGCCGGCCGCCGCGAGGCGATCGGGATCGACCGCGTATTCCTTCGCATGAGTTCGAATAAACCTGACGGCGCGATGAATGTCCTGAACGATCTCCGGGAGCGTAAACCTGGGCTGGCTGCCGTGGACGACTTCGAAGACGGTCATGCCTCGCTTTGTGAAGATCGATGCGATGGTGGGGTCGATGCTTTCGTGATTCGAGACCCAGCCTCCGCTCACCATCCAAATTACGCCAATTCCATTCGGTTTCGCAGGCTTGAAAACATCCATCGTGAGCGCCACGCCGAGCTTATGACCGTATACGACGTCCGTGAGATGCAGGGGATCAGCCACCGAAGCGCCGGCACGTATGAACGCGAAAACGGTCACAAGTCCGAACAACAAAGGCAAGAATCGGTATCGGCTCATACTCGTTCCTTTCAAACCGGACCTACAGGAGGCCGGTGCGTTTGCGTATTAGCCATTCGAGGCATAGCGGGACGATGAACGCCAGGAGGAAAATTGGAGCGTCCCATAGCTCGATCTCGGTTTCGCTTCTGACGGTTAAGTCGTTTGCTTTGAGGGAATCGAGCCACCTGCGAATCTCTTCCGGGTGGTAGTATGCTCCGCCTGTGGTTGCCGCTATCTTCTTTAGGAGGGGTTCATTCAGTTCAGGCTGCTGCTTTTCCAGGTCTGTCGTTTGAACCAGGAGCGAGGCAGTGGCCTTGGCGCCGGGCCCGGCTGGAGATTCGACGGAGACTTCGAACTTGCCGAGCCGCTCGGCGAGCTGCTCGCCGGCGTAAAGACCAGGCGTTCCGGGAATAGCGGTGAGCGTCACTGATGTTGGGGCGCCCGTCTCTCCGTGCATCGAAGCGGTAACCTGCTTCGCCTTTACAGGATGATAGAACGCATCGAGAAGACGGGCGTGAAAAGAAATGCGCTCGCCAAGCTGATACTCGCCGCGGTCGGAATTGATCTGAGCGAACCGATTTCCTCCCGGCGTCTCCTGGGGAGTAAGAGTTCGGACGATATGGCCCCAATAGCGATAGAAGTATCTATCGCCAACCCGCCAGCGCCATCGCCAGGTGCTGTCGACGGTCGAGAAGAGACACCGACCCGCGCCGAAGGTCTGAATCGCGACGACGATGCGCTTACCATTTGCATTCGATATTTGCGGATTTACAGCAAGGACCGTTGCGCCAGGTTTTGCGCGCTCTACTCCGGCGTGCCAGTTCATACCCGGCAGCTCCCGCCAGATTCGTGCGTTGTCGGCAGTGCTCTCGCCCAATTGCAAAATAGGGTCCTGCCGGCCCGCCGGTGTTAACTCCCAGGAGAATGGCTCGGGTGTCTTTACGGATTCGGCGACCGGACCCAAAACTACCGGGAATAGTGACTCCAACGAAGAACCCTTGTATTCCTGCGGCATGCGCTTTTCGCCGCAGATAACCACGAGGCTCGATCCCTTGTCCTCGACAAACCGGCGGATATTCCGGATTTGGGCATCGCTGAAATAGGCCCTCGGGACGTCGCCGAGGATCATGATGTCAAAGTCAAAGAGCGATTTCTCGTCGGGGGGAAAGGCGAAGATCGGGACGTTTCCCTCGCCGCCGGTCTTGCCGCTCGAGGTTGTTAGGATGCAGCTCAATTGAATTTGCTTGTCGCGCAGGATGGCATTCTTGAGGTAACGATACTCCCATCGCGGCTCGCCTTCAACATACAGGATCTTTAGCTTCTTGGAGATTACGCGCTGCAGAAACTGGCGGCGATTATTCTCGCGGGAAACCTCGTCCGGCAGTAAGTCTGTCGAAACGCTGTAAGTGAACTGTCCGTCCTGCTTTGGCGTGTACGTGAAGGACACCGTCTGTTTTTGCGCGGGTCCTCCAAGCTGTAGAGTCTTCATCCCAACCACGGTATTGCCCCGTCGAAGCACAACCGAGATCGTCCTGCCCGTGTAACCGCGCTGCGCGATCCCGGCGAATACCTGGACGATATTGTCTTTGCGAACGACCTGATCCGCCAGGACTTCCGTTATTGAAATGTCTCGCGTCGGCGTTGGGTCCCCGATCCCAACCGCGCTGACTTTCACACCCTGCTCTTTTGCGCGCTCGGCGACGGACGACGGATCGTCGCCCTGGTTGTTACCGCCATCCGTAATCAGCAGCGCTCCCGCAACAGGCTGGCCGGCAACATCATCCAGGGCCCGCTTGATCGCGCCACCCAATTGGGTAGACGCGCCGCGCTTTGGATCCGGCGAAACACCGGCTTTGTATCCTTCGAGCTGCTGGGTATCCACGGGAAGCGCAACGGGAGAAACATCGGAATTGAATTTGTAAAGACGCACATTGTAACGCTTCCCCAGCTCAGAAATAACGCTCGTGCCGTGCTGGTTAATGATCCGCTCTGCGATCTCGGCCCTGGTCAGCGAACTGGGTGGCGCGCCGATAGTGGGCGCCAATCCGGCCGCTCGGTCCGCGGGCAGCCTGGAATCCCGTATAGCCATACTCATCGATTCGTCGACCAGCACGATCGCGTTTGAGCGAATTCGGTCGGATTTCTCCAGGCGAAGCATCGGCTGAAGAAGCATAACGAGGAGAGAGGCTAGAGCGATCAAACGCAGGATGAGGAGCGGCGTCTTGATAAGCAGAGTCGGACGGGTGCCGTCGCGCAGGTACAGGTAGCCGAACCAGAACGCGCCACTGACAAGAATCATGATGGCAGATCGCAACGGCCAACCGCCCGCGAAATAGTAGTGCGCGTGGCCAAAGTCCGCGCCCGAACGGCCTCCCAGGCCGAGAAGCTTGTGCCAGACACCTGCGAGAATGGTTCCAGTGATCATCCGCGCCTCCCGAACCTCTGAGCCAGAAAGGCCTCGAGGAAGAGGAGCGGAAGCACCGCGACGATCAAGGACTTCCAGATTTCCGTGCCGTGCCGTGAGCGACGGACGATTGTCTCGACGTCCTCAGAGCCATGGGCATATTGGAACTTAACCGGGCCGGTGTACTCGCGGACTTGAGTTTCCAACGCAGTCGACAGATCGGATTCAGGCGGTATCGAGTTGACGGCAAACGCCTGGTCGGGCTCGCCCGGAATGTGTGCGCGATAGATGCCTGAATCGGGCGTTGAAGTCAGAGTGACCACCAATCCCTGGGCGCCCAGGACTGAGTTTCCAGAAACCGCGGCGCCTGACGGCGTCGAAATCGTTACCGGCTTTCCGGCGGCACGAACGTCGAAACGGGCCACAATCGGTTGCCCCACGTCGAGATTCCGAAGAGACGCCGGTCCTGCGGCGAGATAGGCGGCAAGCTGATGCACGAGGGGAACATAGACAGGCTTGTACGGCAGGTCCGTTCCCGTCGCCCCAGCCGTCGTTGCAGCGAGGATCACGCGTCCCTGCCCGAATCTGCGCTCGATCAGGGCGGGCTGCCCCCCGGTGAATCGGCAGATTATGATTATTGAGTCATCATTCGGCGGCGGGTTGACGTCGAATGTCACCATGAAGCGAGCGCTGCCCAGGTCTAGCTCAGACGTATCGCGAAGCGAAGCCAAAGCAGGATTACTGATGCTGGCAGGATTGAGCGCTGCGGCATTTTCTTCGGACATGATATGCCGCGGGCCGAGCATTACCGGCAGAAGTGATTCGGATCCTCCGAGAGCGGCATTGATCCGGACCGGGTCCGCGCCGGGCGATGGAAAGATAAGCAGCCCGCCGCCGTTTCGGACATATTCTTCCAGCGCCCTTCGATCCGGCGGCTCGATCGATGCAAGGCCGGTAATAACCACCCCATCAAACGCGCGTAGATCTACGCTTGAAAGGTGCATTCCAGAATGCACGAGAGGCTGAATTGTAGAGGTTGAGCTTCCGGACGAACCCCCGGGGGCGAGTGCGGTCGCGAGGTAAAAGGCTTCATCCTTGGCCGGATCGACGGAAGGCGTCGGATTTACCAGTAAGAGACTTAACTTGTCTCTCACCTTTAAAGCAAAGCTGCTCGAATTATCGCCCTCGAGCTGATCCGGCTGGCCGAGTTGGACAGTCCCCGTGTGGACGCCGGGCTTCTCGAAGAGATATCCGAATTGCGCGATCGCATGTCCGTGAGGCGGAAGATTGACTCGCGCGGCGCCGGCCGGTTTGCCGTCGACCGTAAGATTCACCAGGAGATTGTTTTTCGCGGCGGCCCCGTAGTTGTGTACTTGCGCTTCGATTCTTACCGGTGAACGCGGAGTCACAAGTTCCCGGCTGACGATCGGCGCATCGACGCTGAGGTTATCGCGGCTCGTAGAGGAGACGTCGATCCAGGTAAGACGTCCCGCTGTAGTCAACTCTTTCCAGAAGGCTCGCGCGGCCACGGCGCCCGTTTCCGGCAGCCCCGTGCGCTGGCTGTCGGTGATCCAATAGATCTCCCGATTCGGCGACCTGACGCCGTTCAAAATCCTGGCGCAAAAAGCTGCGGCTTTGCCGTAATCGGTCTCAAAATCGTTCAAGCGCGCGGAACGGATTCGTTGCCTGACCTTTGCGAGGTCGAATGTCGGCTCCTTGAATACAGACTCCGACCTGCCCGATATCAAGACGAGCGACACGGAGTCCCCTTGCTTGACCGCTCGGGCCAGCAGAGTTTCGGCGACGCGCTTCGCGCGGTCGAAGTCGGAGACGCCGCCCATTCGGTACCCCATGCTCAACGAGTTATCGAGAGCGATCAACACGTGAATTCGCGGCTGGGACGCAAGAAGGGGCAAGCCTATCGTGCTCAGAACCGGCCGGCTCAAAGCCAAAACGACGAGGCAAACAATGGTTATGCGCAACAGCAACAGGAACAACTGCTCCAATCTGAGGCGGCGGCGATTCCGTCGTTGAGATTGAAGCAGGAATTCCCATGCAGCCCACTCGATGACCCGTATCCGCCGCTGGCGGATGAGGTGGATTAGAATCGGTATCGCGCCAAGTGCGAGCGCGCCCAGGTAGGCGGGATTCAGGAAAGATAACGCCCCCATTACCCGCGCATCCTATTCGCCAGATACTGTGCGAGCGCGGCATCCACGGGCAGGTCGGTAGGCATCTGGACGTAGTCCATTCCCATTTCGCGGCAGCCTTTGCGAAGCGCAGCCACGTACTGGTCGAAGACCTTCAAATACTCTCGCCGCAGCGAATTCGGCTCCGCCGGGAGCTGGCCCTCGTTCTCCATGCCCTCAAAAAGAGCGGTCTCTTTGAACGGGAATGTCAGCTCGTCGCGATCGAGCAGATGAAAGACGATGACCTCGTGCTTCCGGTGGCGGAAGTGCTGCAACCCCTTCAAGACGGCTTGCGCGTCATCGAATAGGTCGCTGGCGATCATGATCAGCCCGCGCCGTTTGACTCTTTCCGCCAGATCGTGAAACGTGTGGCTGATTCCCGTCTTGGGCTCCGTTCTGATACCCTCGAGGTGTCCGAGCACCATTCGAAGGTGCGACGGCGTGCTGGCAGGCGGGATGAAAGTCTGAATGCCGTCGTTAAACAGGGCCAGTCCGACCGAGTCGCGCTGCTGCAGCAGTAGCGACGAGAGCGCGGCTGCGATGATGCAGCCATAGTCCAGCTTCGAGAGCGCGCCAGACCGGTAGTTCATGCTGTTGCTTGTGTCGACGACCAGGTAGGACTTGAGATTTGTCTCCTCTTCGAACTGCTTGACGTAGTACCGGTCCGACCGGCCGAAGACCTTCCAGTCGATGTGGCGAATCTCGTCGCCAGGAGAGTAGTCGCGGTGCTGGGCGAACTCGACCGAGTAGCCGCGGTGCGGGCTCTTGTGCATGCCCGAGATGACGCCCTCTACCACGACCCGCGCGCGTATCTCCAGTTTGGAGATGCGAGCCAGGGTCGCGGGGTCTGCCAGGCGGCGGGGGGTGGCGGGAAGGGCGCTACTCATCAAATTCCTCCGGGATTTGCCAATCAGGGGGAGTGAGCCCGGCGGCGATCCATACGCGGCGCAGCATTACGCGGTTCACGTCGTTCATATGAAGCGCGGATGCTGTCGCTCTACCTATGGAGGACTTACCCACGACAAATAGTCCGTCGCCCGACCAGCCGAAGTGATCCGTCCATACTTGAAGGGAAGGATTGAACAGGGGCGCTATATCGCCGGTTTCCGGGTCGACCGCCGTAACGAGAGTGCCTTTGTATTGGTTGCATAATCCACAAGCCAGGCCTAGATTCGCCGGATTATCTCCTCCGCCCAACGCAATCGGGAGGATATGGTCCACGTGAAAAGCGGATCCTGTCAGTACTTCAGGGTTTCGGCAATAAACGCAACGACTATTTGAGAGACGATGTACCTCTCGGCGAGCGTTCCGGCCGATTCGGGTACGTCTCATTGAGATGGTCGGCTAAATCGTTTGCGATCTCGAAGCAGAGTCCACGCTATCACGTTCTCGGCCGCGATATTTACTGCGCGATCCTGGAGAGTATTCAGCTCATCCAATTCTTGCGGTTCCAAGACGCGCTCTCGATTGGCAGTAAGCAAGTTGGACAAGCGGTCTTGATCATTGTCAGAAAGCCGCCGCTCATGAACTTTGTGTAATACATCATCACTTAAATCTTTCAGGCGCCGCAGCGTTTCCTGATATCGCTCCTCCACAAGCTTCTTTGATGCCGGCAATCCGGTACGGAGAGCCTCGGTGACTACCTGGTCGGGCGCTTTGTTTTCAGCTAGTGCTGTATCGTCAATGTTCCTCACAAGTTCAGCGGGAAGTCTAAAGGTTACAGGCATTGTTGCTTGATCAGACATTTTCCAGCCCTCCTACTCTATTGTACGCAACAAATGCTCATGTTCGATAGCCATTCCCTTCGCAGGGCGCAAGAGTATGTCCGAATCGGTTTGCAGGGATTCGGCGGGCCGAAGGAGAGTATTCGCGAGCCTGCAGAGCTCCGAGCGGTGGCGGAGTGCGGGGAGGCAGTCTCTCGCTGCCGTTCTGACCTCTGCGTCCCAGGCGTTCGCGGCCAGGTACTCAACCACCGAGATCGCTTTTTCATCGCCGATCTGTACTAGCGCTTTCAAAATTGCGAGCTTCAGGCTTTTTTCGCCGGTCTTAAGCTCACTCAACAGCTGTTCATAGGATTCATTTATAAGTTTCAAATCATCGCTTGCCTTAACCCGCGGGAGCAGGCGGACGAGGGCGGACCTCACGATCTTCTTCGTTTCCGAGTCCGAGATGTCAAGACATACGGTAAGCGCATCGATCATTCGAACGTCGTCAACGTTTGCCAGCGCCTCAGCCGCACTCTTTCTTGAGGCCAGCGTGGCATCCACATATCCTCCAGTAAGGCAGATCTGGATAATCATCTGCACTATGAACTGCGATCCACCAAGTGATTTGAAGCTATGAAAGTAGATGACGAGGCCAATCAGGATTGACATTGCCCCGATAATGAAAACTTTCCGAATACGAACGTGCCGGCGTTTGGCTTTGAGATTTCTCACACTCGACAAGACCAATTGCCGCAACAATTCAACCGCCCGCTCAGTCTTAAGCTCGCACAGAGCCTCGACCGCGGTCTGGCGGATCCTCAAATCCTTGCTTTCGATTGCGATGGCGAGTCCGTCAGTTGCCGTCTCGCCGAGCCGGGCCAGGATCTTCGCCGCTAACTGCCGCGCTTCTTTGCTGCCGAACTTCAGAACATGAATAACGTGCGGCACCGCGGGCTCGCCCCACATGACGAGCTTATTGACGATGATGCCCTGCGACACGGGAGGGTACATGTCGGCGCTGTGGAGGTCCCTGAGAGCTCGCCGGTAAATGGTCTCGTCGCCTGCTTGATCCCGCATGGCCTCCCACCAAGAAGTTGTGGCGCCTCTATTTCCGCGACGGCTCCGTTGGCCGGGGGATGTGCGCGAGAAGCTTTTTCACGATTTTGTCCGAGTCCATCCCTTCGGACTCTGCGTTGAAGTTCGTGAGGATGCGGTGGCGCAGGACCGGGGCGGCGACTGAGATTACATCGTCCGTGGTGGCGTAGTTGCGGCCATGGAGAGCGGCCCGCGCCTTGGCCCCTAGAATGAGATATTGCGAGCCGCGTGGCCCGGCGCCCCAGCTCACCCACTCCTTGATAAAATCGGGGGCCTCCTCCTGATCCGGGCGGGTTGCGCGGGTCAGCGCCATGGCATATCGGAATACGTGCTCGCCGACCGGAATGCGGCGTACGATCTCCTGAAGGTCGAGAATCTCTTCTTGATTCAGGCTCTCGTCTATCTCAACGTGGCTGGAGGAGGTCGTCGCTCGCATGATCTGCAGCTCTTCCTCGGCGCTCGGGTAACCGACGGAGATCATGAACATAAATCGGTCGAGCTGCGCCTCCGGCAGCGGATAGGTGCCCTCCTGTTCGATGGGGTTCTGTGTGGCGAGCACGAAGAACGGCTCCGGCAAGTTGTATGACCGGCCGCCGGAGGTAACGTGGTGCTCCTGCATCGCTTCGAGCAGTGCAGCCTGGGTCTTCGGAGGCGTTCGGTTGATCTCGTCCGCGAGGATCACGTTGGCAAATATCGGCCCCTGCATGAAGACGAAGTTGCGGTCGCGAGTGACCTTGTCTTCCTGGATGATCTCGGTGCCCGTGATGTCCGCCGGCATAAGGTCCGGTGTGAATTGAATACGCTTGAACGATAGAGAGAGAGTTCGCGCGACGGTGCTCACGAGCAAAGTCTTGGCGAGTCCGGGAACGCCGACGAGCACGCAATGCCCGCGAGCGAAAATCGCGATCAGCAGCTCCTCGATCACCGCGTTCTGCCCGATCACGACACGGCCGATCTGCTCGCACATTGCATCGTATGCGAAGCGCAGCCGCTCCAACGTCGCCAGGTCGTTGTGCTCGGGGATGTGAATTCTCGTATCTATCGACATTCAAGCCTCTCTTAGTCGCATTCGTACTCGTACTCGTCGTGCTCGTAATCGTACTCGATCCGTCTAAGGCCGATGACGAGCACGATGACGAGTACGAGTACGATTATTGATTACTTCTGATATATCGGCAACAATCCCGCCGGAACTTGAAGAGCAAGGACGGCCATAGACGTGGCGTACTCCTTGCCGGGGGTGTCGTTCCAGCTTCCATCCGGATCCTGATTCTCCACGAGCCGGTCACGAATCCTCGTGAACCACGCTTTCCACGGCGGCCCCCCAACCTGGTAGAACGCCTGAGTACAGTAGTAGAGGGCGTAGAAATAGTGCTGGCGGTAGAGCCAGTCGTAGGTATCGATCGGGTGATCCAGCAGGTATTGGATTCCGTTCTTCGCTTCGGTTGAATTCTTCTCGCCGGAGATCATGAGGCAGGTAACCCCCGCCCCCGTTCTCGCAGGGCCGGAGCCGTGAGAGGGGGCCTGGTAACTGAATCCGCCGTCTGCATTATTCTGGCAGCGTTTGATGTATCCCAATGCCTTCTTGACTGTCTCTTCCGGCACTTTGATCCCGGCGTTGTGCGCCGCCCTCAACGCGAGCACCTGCACCGCGGTCACCGATATGTCGGCTTCGGCAGCTATGGGCTGGTAGCGCCAGCCGCCTTCGTTGTTCTGTGTCGTAAGGATCAATTGAACCGCGTTTTCAAGCTTTCCACGGAAGTCCGGCCGTTTCGTCATCCCGTAGATCTCCGCAAGCGCGAGGGTCGCAAAACCGTGCCCGTACATCGGCGGGCCAGCCCCGCCACTCCGCCCTATCAGGCCGTTTGCCCTGACGCTGTCTGCCAGATAATCGACGGCCTTGTCCAGCAGGGGCCCGTATTTGCCGCGTCCCGGCTGATGTCCCGCCGCCAGAAACGCGAGCGTGCAGAGGCCGCTGATGGCCGAATCGGCGTTGTAGTTGCCGCTGTTCCAATGCCCGTCCGGTTGTTGCCGGGCAGCCAGGAACTCCAGGCCCTTCGTTACGGCGGCCTCAGACTTCGGCGTGCCAAGGTATTCCCGGGCTTCGACGTTGAAGGGATCTTGCGGCTTCTGTTGGGCCGTCACCGGGATTCCGGCGACGACCGATAGGACGAGTACTATGGGGCTTATGGTCTTCACTCAAACCTCACTTCGAATGCTCTGAAAGAGCCCTATAATATTGATTGACCAGTTCGCGGTACTCGGCGGGGACCTTTTCCTGCTTGCCTTCACGAAGCATTTGCTGTTCTCTCGCCGACAATGCTCCGAAGCCGCGGCCTCTTGGATCGAACGGATTGGTCGGGCCGGTCTGCTTATTAGCCAGTGGAGCAAACGTTCTGGGCGCTGGATTATTACCATTGCGCTGCGCGGATTGCTGCTGTCCCTGCTGCTGGCCTGGTTGCTTGCCCTGCGCCATTTGCTGCCGCTGTTCCCGCATGGCCTGCTTGACCTGCCGCATCGCCATGTCCAGGCGGCCTACGATGCGGTCTTGCGTGCCCTGGTTCTGCGCGCCGGTGTCCCTCTGGCGCATCATCTCCTGGACGTCGCTCATCTCTTCGCCGGCCCGCTGCAGGCTCTTCTGAACGTCAGGCATCGAGCGCATTTGCTGGGCGGCTCTATTCGTGATATCTCTGGTCACGCGCTCCGCATTATTTAAGGCGTCCAGTTCCCGCTGCTGTTGGGCAGTGAGATTTCGGCTTGGATTGCGGTCACGCTGGCGGTCGAGACCGCCGGTTTCCTGCCGAATTTGGGCTTGCAGCTCGCGCGCAAGCTGCAGATCGCCGGATGACTGGGCCATCTGTTGCTCGCTTGAGGATTGCTGGCTGCCGCCTTGCGATGCCTGCTGTTCGCCGTCCGCCTTCTGGCCCAATGCTCGTGCGATGCGCTCCAAAGTTTGGGCCGCGTTCTCTTCATATCGCTGGGTGTCCGCGCCCGTGTTTTTCTGCTGCAGCCCGCTCGCAGCATCGTTCATTTTCCGGGTTGCTTCCCGGAGGGCGAAGCGGAATGCATCGCTCTCGGAGTCCTCCGCCAGACCCTGGCCACGCTCGACCAATTTGCTCTGCTTGGCGGCGAGGTCCTGCAATTGCTTTTCTCGAGCGTGATCGGGCTTTGCGTTCTTGTTTTGGGCTTCGAGCTTGCGGGTCTGCCCAAGCGCCTGCCGTTGATCGCGCGCAAGCTCCTGTACTTTTTGCTGCATCTCGCGCGCCGCCTGCTGATTGCGCGAATTCGCCGCAGCCTCAAGAGCTTCCATTGCGGCCTGGCGCAATTGAGCCGCCGCCTGGCGAGCCGGAGAATTCGCCGATTTTCCGGACTGCTTGTCCAGCTCTCCGGCAGCCTGATTCATGTTCGCCTGAGCCTGGCCGACGAGCTGCTGCGCCTTGGGCGCGTTGCTAAGCTCCGGCTTGACGGCCTCTGTCTGGCGGTGGATGTCCCGTTGTTTTTCGGCAAGCTGCCGGGTTGCTTCCGCGCCGGCGGTTGAAGATTGCCTGGCCAGCTCCATTTCCTTATTCGCAAGCTCGTTCAGTTTGTCGGCGGCTTTGTCAAGCTTATCAGCCTGCTTCTGGAGCTCTTCCTGAGATTGCTTCTGTCCGGCCTGGTCGAGATTGTTCGCAAGGTCCCGCAAATCCTGCGCGGCGTCATTTTGCTTTGGCGAGGCCTCGCCGGGTTTGCCGGATTGCAGGCTTTGCTGCGCCGCGGATTGTTTTTGCTTAATGCCCGCGCTCTTTGCGTTCTGAGCCGCCTTCGAAAGGTCGCTTGCGGAACGCTGTCCGCGGTCTTGAGCCTGCTGCGCAGCCTTGGCAACCTGCTGCTGGAGCGCCTGGGTCTGTTCCTTCAGCGCGGCTTGTTGTTTGGCAAGCTGATCGAGCTTGGCTTTATCCGCCGCTTCGGGCTTTGAATCGGCCAGCGCTTTGGCCAGGTCAGACTGTTCAGCCAGGCGCTGCTGCTCGGCGGCAAGCCGTTCAGCCTCCGATGCCAGTTTGCTGATATCCTCCGCGGTGCTGTTCTCTTGAGCCAGACGCTCTAGCTCGCTGCGGATCTGCTGTTCCTGTTTGGCGGCATCCGATAGGTCTTGATTGCGCTCGCTTGCCTGTCTGGATGCTTTCTGTATTGTATCCGCAGCGTTTGGCATGGCTTTCTGCGCGAGCTGTTGGACTGCATTCTGTGTGGCTTCCCGTTTCTGCATATCCGCCGGAGCGCCGGCCTGGTTGTCGCGTATCTGCTCGGTGGTCTGCTGCATCTTGCGAGCGAGCTCCGTGGCTTCTTGCGCAACGTTGCGCTGGGCGGTCTCAGCCTGAGCGAGCTTGTCCGCTTTTTCAGGCGTTCGCTTAGCCTGCTCCAGTTGGGCCTGAGCTTCCTTTTGGCGTTCGACAAGCTGCCGAAGCGCCTCGCGCTCTTGCGCGCGCTGGGCCTCGATGCGCTCGCGCATCTCAGCGTCGCTCAAGATATGGACGTGGTAGGATGCGGAATGACCGGCGTGCGGCCCAGAAATATTGTCCCCATCGCGAGCTATAGCCTCATAAGTGACGGTATCTCCCGGTTTCAGGTGCAGGGAAGCCAGGTTCCATTTCCCGCCGCTGGTCGTTTCTTTGGCTCCGTTAGCGCCCGGCAAACCCAACGACCCGCGCTGCTTGCCGCTGC
>JBGPOG010000039.1:0-13856 GCA_041487935.1 Chthonomonadia bacterium
CATTCATGCACTAAACGGTGAAGTTTCTTAGGAGACCTCATGTGCCGCGCACACAACCAAGCATGAAAATGACGTAGCACGAGCGACTTGCCCTAGTTGGGTCGGCTATTTTCAGGAGAGCCGTCGTCGCGAGGAATCCGGCGGCTCCCAATTAGTGGGATGTAGGGCCGGATTCCTCACTCTCGTTCGGAATGACGTCAAAAGCGCCATGTGCCTCAATCAGTCTGTTCGTGAATAATGCGGGCTAGTATCTAGCCGCAGGCTTTCATGCACGATTCCCAACAGATACGATTATATACCGCGCTCGCAAGAACCGCTGTGGAATAAGTCACAGCGAGGTTGACGAACGGACGGGCCGCGCGAAATACGCTGCGGCCCGTTTACGAAATCGTACGATGTGCGTGGGGATTCGCGACTATTTGCCGATCTTGAACATCTTGGTGCCACAGGTGGAACAAGTTCCGGTCGTTGCCGGTTTGCCATTCTTCATGGTGATCGCGGTGGGATTCTTCATCTCTTTCTTCGCCTTGCACTTTACGCAGTAGCCCTCCATTGACTTGTCACCCCTTCCTCATGAGAGAGATTTTGTTGCATCTTTCGTGAACGGCGCGTTAATTCCTTCTTAGTCTGAGCGTGAATTGCGTGAAATTGCACGATTTTTTGTCTGGGAAGCCATTTTTTTTCCGCCACCGGTCCTCAAACGCATAATCAGCCGCACTCTAATGGCCAATCCGCCAGCAATTAGCACGCCGATTCCGACTACCGAAATGGCTGCCCACACCGATTTCCGACCGGGTATTTGCTTGATATCTCCAGCCGTCCAGGGTCGCATGAGGATCAAGGTCGTGCCGTCCGAATGTTTAGTGACCGTCACCGTACCCGTCACCTGGACGTAATCGCCAATATGAGGCGCCGGCAGCGGCGTGACGGGCGACTCAACTCCGGGTTCTTTTCTGCCTGCGATCATGACATCCACGGGAAACGCATCGTTTAGAACAAAGCGGTCCGCCTTAACCGCCGATACACTCCCTTTTAGTCGCACGCGATTCTCGAGGCCCGTTCCATCGCTTGCAAGCTCTCCAGCGGAAATCTCTCTTACAACTGTAGCTGGCGCCGGATCTTCTGTATCGAAGACGTCCATGAAACGCGCATATGCGTTGTCGATGGTCGCTTGTCCATCGATCGACGACCAGGTCCCCTTGACGGCGATGCGATCGCCGGCCTGGAATGGCAGGATAGGCCGCGCCGCCAGGCGGACGCGCGCTAAGCCGACGTAATCCATGTCTCCGACGATCATAGCTTCGGGAAATACGTCGGTTCCAGCGATCACGCGCAAAGTGTCGTATACCGCCGGTGCGCCCATCTGTATGTGGTTTGGCGCGGGAATCATGTAGTCAGACTTAAACGGACTTCCGAGAAAGAAGTCGCTTCTGGCATCGGAGCTTCGTCCGGGAGCGAATTCCTTGGTCTGGGGCGCAAATCCTTGCGCTTCGACCTTCACCTTGTAATCGACATCCGGGAGATCGACAAATGCGTAGAACCCGGTGCCGTCAGTGTATTGAGAACGGCGGACCTTACCCACGATCGTTACTTTCGCGCCATCCACGGGATTCAGGGCATCGGCGGTTAACACATATCCCTTGATAATCCCTGTTTTCGGATGCTCCTTCCAGGGAAACTTTGGCGCCTCGACCCACTTCGCGAACGGCGGGTTCTTGCAATAACGGCCCGGCTGCGAGAGGGCGCCGAAGAACTCCTCGCTCTGCTGCTCCTTGCCGTCAGGACCGGAGTTAGTGCCGTTGTATGAATAGAGCATCACGCCTCGGGAACGATTCCTCTTTTTGGTTGCTAATCGAATGGCATCGATCTGCTGGAGGCTGGAAGCAATCGGATTCAGCCACGCTCCGCACGCCGCGGCCTCGAACCGCCTGAACTGGTTATCCTTGCCCCAATCGATCCAGTGCCGGAAGAAATCCGGGTGCTTCTTTTCGTCATAGTAGGACATCTGGCAGTTGAGATCGAGGATTCCTTCCTTCATCCAGCTCCGCCAATCCTGGAAGACGCGGTTCATCGGTGCGGACTTCTTCAGCCAAAACGACTCGCGGTTGTATTTCTTGCCGGTTGCTGGGTCTTTTCCGTCGTGCGGGCCGTCTCCCCAGGTGATGGTGGCCGCGCTGACGATCAGTTTCGGCTTGATCGTGGTTGCCGTGGCATAGACTTTGCGGACCAATGCGGTTACCTGTTCCCGGCGCCATTGCTTCCAGAGCGGATCGTCCCAAGCCGGCTGCCCGGTCCTTCCGTACCGAGTGTTGAACCGTGCAACACTGATGGGATTGTATCCCCATCTGCCCTTTCCGTCAGTACCGCCGTATCGAACGAAGTCGAAGTGGATCCCGTCCAAGTCATAATGGCGCGCCACATCGAGATAGACCCGGAACGTCCAGTCCGCGGCATCCGGATTGCCCGGGTCGATCTTGGCCGCCTCGCCGTCGTGATTCTTCCCGGTATCGCTCAGGCTCAGCCATTCCGGGTGCAGCTCGGTGATGTGGAATGAATTTCCGCGACTTTTTCCGACGGCGCACGTATTCATCCACGCATGGACTTGAATTCGAGGTGTGCTGTGATGGGCTTTATCGATGAGATAGGCGAGGGAGTCGAAATGATGCCGATCGTCCGATGCCCAGGGTTCGTAGTGGCTCAGGTAATAGGCGTCGCCGCTCTTGCGAACCTGGGCGAAGACCGCATTGCAGTTCGCGCGGCGCAAGCGCGCGAGGAGAGTATCGATCTGTTCCGGGGACTTGATTCCCTCGCTGAAGCCGTCCACCCAGAATCCGCGTAATTCTTGTGCCAAGACTCTAGGAGAAGCGACCAGCAATAAGACGGCGCAAGTGAGAATGGAAACGGCTCGGAGCATAATTTGTATGAAAGGCTGGTCCGTATAGGCGTTGCGCGGGTTGTGGAGCGCAGCATGCCTTTCGGCAATCAATCATTGTCTTCCTGCCAGGCTGGAGTAACGGTTCTGTCGCGTGGGAGGAAAACATCATTAGCCCGACGTAAGTGATTGTGACCGCGCGATATTCAGGAGACATGATTAAGTTGGATGCGCCCTCCCAGCGATGACGAGGAGGTACTGGGTGGAAACCAACCCTCTGCCGCTCTTTCTTCTCAAATCGGTGCTCTTGCCGCACATGCCTTTGCGTTTGCACGTTTTTGAGGAACGCTACAAGCGGATGATCGACCTGTGCCTCGAAGCGAAACGTCCATTTGGCGTGGCGCTCATCCGCGAGGGGAATGAGGTCGGGCCGCCGGCAGTGCCGGAAGCGGTGGGCTGTCTTGCCCGAATTGTCGCCGTACAACGATTAGACGAAGGCCGCATGAACCTGTTCGCGGAGGGTACGGAACGGTTCCGCCTGCTGGATTACATGGAAGAAGAAGTTCTGCTCAACCCAACGCGGGGTTCTGGTGAACGCAGCGAAACAGGCGAAATGCTGGAGCTGGAAAGCGAGCGCTACCTGGTCGGCTTCACGGAACCTATTGTCGATACCCCGGCAAGCGCGGATGGAACCGGTCCACTGATCGTCCGAATTGCCAAGCAATTCGCACAATATTTCCGGATCCTTGCGGATTATTCCGGCATCGAGATGCCGGAATACGATCTTCCGACCAGTCCGCTGGAGTTATCGTTCGTAATCGCGGCGGTCGTGCAGATGGAAGCCTCCAAGCGCCAGCAACTATTGGAATTGACCGATACGTCGGCGCGACTGACCATAGAGCGTGAGATTCTAAGCCGAGAGCTTCGGCGCCTGACGAAAATGACGCGCAGCAGTCCCAGAATTGCGGAGAAGATCGCTAAGTCGGACTTGAAAGCCTTTTATTCGCCCAACTGATTGCAATTGCCTCTCTTAATTGACCTATCTACCCACATGCCTCGAAAACCCACTCTCAGCCCAACGAAGATCGCCACTTATCTCGAATGCGCCGTCAAGTACCGATACATCTATATCGACAAGATTGGCCGGTTCTTCTCGCGCGCGAAGCCTTACTACAGCCTCGGCGCAACGATGCACCAGGCGCTGGAGCAGTACCATCGCGACGGCGGCGTGCAGAGCCAGGCCGAGCTGGTTGAAACCTTCGAGCAGCGGTGGATATCGGCGGGGTTTCAGTCCCCTGAGGAGGAGCTCGTATCGAGAGCTGCCGGAGCCGAGATGGTCCAGGCTTACCACTCCGCCGCCGCCTTACGAACGGAGCTCGAAGTAGCAACGCTTTTTACAGAGAAGACGATCAAGACGGATCTTGGCCCGTTCGTCCTTACCGGACGAGTCGACCGTATCGACCGTTACGCCGACGGCTCACTGGAAATCGTCGATTACAAAAGCGGCCGCATGGAAACGACCCCGGAAGAAGTTGCCGGCGACTTGGCGATGAGCATCTACCAGCTAATCCTCCGCCGCACCTATCCCGGAACACGGGTAATCGGAACGATCTACTGTCTGCGAACCGGAGTGCAAGCCAGCGCCGAAATGAGCGACGAATCTGCCGGCGAATTCAAGACGGATGTCCAAATCCTAGGCGAGGAGATTCTGGCTCGGGACTATGAAAACGTAGAGCCGGTGAGGATTCCTGCGTGCGAGTACTGTGATTTCTTAACGAAGTGCGAGAGGTTCTGGAGGGCGGAGGCCAGAAGGGACATGCGGGATGGCTGAGCTGAGCCAGCAATTCTTCCGCGCCGGCAGGGAATGAAAGGTTGGCAAGTGCAGGTTTGGATCCGGCCGATTGACCCTCTTCGATCGCCTGGGGTAGACTTCAACAAATGCACTCATCCTCGAGGATATCTTGACCGAGCCTCTGCTTCAGGTGGATAATCTCCAGACTCATTTTTTTACGAGCGCGGGCATTGCCCAGGCGGTGCGCGGCGTTTCATTCGATCTTTGCCGTGGTGAGACGCTGGGCATTGTCGGCGAATCCGGGTCGGGTAAGAGCGTCACCGCGCTGTCGATTCTGCGCCTGGTGCCGAATCCTCCCGGAAGGATCGTTGGCGGCTCGGTTAGGTTGGAGGGCCGGGAAATCCTCACGCTCCCTGAGCGCGAGATGCGCTCGATCCGCGGCGCGCAAATCTCGATGATCTTTCAAGACCCGTTCTCCTCGCTGAACCCGACGATGAAGCTGGGCGACCAGGTGTCTGAGGCGATTCGGGCCCACACCGGAGTCTCTCGCAAAGAGGCGCGCGATAAAACGCTGGATCTATTCCGCGCGGTCCGGCTTCCGTCGCCGGAGATGCGGCTCGGGCAATATCCGCACCAGATCAGCGGGGGGCAGCGGCAGCGGGTGATGATCGCGGTTGCGTTTTCCACGAACCCGTCCGTGCTGATCGCCGACGAGCCGACCACCGCGCTCGACGTGACCGTGCAGGCGCAGATCATGTCGCTGATGGCAGATTTCCAGAAGAAGACAAACGCCGCGGTCCTGCTGATTACACACGATCTTGGGATCGTTGCCGAGTCCTGCGATCGCGTGCTCGTGATGTACGCCGGGCGTGTGGTGGAGGAGGGGACGGTCGAGCAGATCTTCCGGTCGCCGAAGCACCCATATACGATTGGATTGCTGGAGTCACTGCCTCAATTGAATGCAGACCGCGCTGCGAGGCTGAAGTCCATTCCGGGGCAGCCTCCAGATCTCACTAGAATGCCTCCCGGCTGCCCATTTGCAGATCGCTGCCCTAAGGTGATGGAGGTCTGTCCGACAAAAGAGCCCGGGCGGACCGAAGTCGCACCCGGGCAGTTTGCGCGCTGCTATCTGTATGGCGAGTAAATGCAGCTCGATGCCGCCCGCTACTTACGAGTCGCGATTGTCAAGTCAGCGTACAGCGCTTCCGGCCAGTCTTCGTCGGCTGGTTCGACCGAGGGGGTCAACCTTTCAAGCGGAAACGGCGGCTGGGCAATTGCGCGGATGGCGAGCGCCACGAGCGCCAGCTCGTTATCGTCTCCGGCGATCCGGTTGGAATGCAGCTCGCCGCACTTGCGGCAGTGATGGATGATCGCCCAATCGCCTCCACGCCGTGTCCAGACGGCAATCGGTTCCATGACGCCGCCACAGTCGGCCGAGCGGTCGCCCGGGATGCCGTCAACGTGGCGGCTCCACAGGCACCACGGGCAGTGGTTACGGTGCGCAGTGCCGGGAGCGTCCGGCACGATCGGGCGGTTGCAACGAATGCAGTGGAACCACTTTCCTGCATCGCGGCGCTGTGGTTTGTTGTAGGACTTCGGTCTCAACGGAGTCTCCTCTTTGACATAAATGGAATATCGACGCAAATGGTTGTTCCGGCCGTTTTGCTCGACCGGAGGGAGCGCAAGTCGCGCTCCGCAATGAGGCAAGCTCCGTGTTATTCGTAAACATAGACCCTCCGAAATAGGGCGCCAGGATTGACGGGTCCCGCGCCAATACCTTGTCGTGACGACGCCCAAAAGGGCGTGCGTCGCCGGTGAAATGGATAGGGTGCCCAGCGTGACGTGCAAAAGGGCCGCAGGCGCTAAAGCGCTCGGCCCCGGCAAATGGCTAATGAGTCCTCAGGAAATCCGTTCAAACAGGAAATCGTTGTCCTGTTGGCGCAGACTTAAGCGGAGAGGCGACCGGAAAGGCGCGAGCGCAGAGCTCTGCTAATCATGTTGATGGCGAACACAGGTTTCATTGGCTGCATGGTCAAGCTCCTTCCGGAATCGATCGAAGTGGTTCCGATTATACCACATTCAAGAATCTGCCAGGCGATCGGCTTACCACTTCGATTTAAGATCGAAGATATTTCACGAAAACGGGGGATGAATACAATGTGTTCGGTCAGTTCCTACCGGACCTCCATGAGGTCGTTGCAAATGGCTTTGGTTGGGTGTTTGATCGGGATGTACTCTTTCGCGGATTGTCATTCGATCGCCTGCGCTCAGACAGTTCCGAGCATGCTCACGAACCACAACGACAACGGGCGCACTGGTGCAAACCTGAATGAATACAAGCTGAATAAAGACACGGTCAACGAGGCGCACTTCGGGAAGCTTTTCTCCTTGACCGTCGACGGCCAGGTTTACGCGCAGCCGCTCTATCTTCCCAATGTCGAGGTCCAGGGCAAAGGCCGGCACAATGTGGTTTATATAGCGACTCAGCGCGGCAGCGTGTACGCGTTCGATGCGGATGACAACGACGGCTCGAATAATCGCCCGTTATGGCACGTTTGTCTCGTGGACCGTAAAGCGGGAGACCATCCGGTTCGAAGCTCGGACTTCGATATCCCGCTGGCGGCGGCCTATAGAGATCTGGCGCCGGAGATTGGCATTACAGGCACTCCGGTGATCTCCCAGGATTGCAAAACGCTGTACGCGGTTGCCGCAACCAGCCGAAGGGGCGGCTATCGCCAGAACCTGTTTGCGCTGGATACCGCCTCCGGCAAGATAATCTCCTCAACCGAGATTGAATGGAAAGGGAAGAAGTCGGACAAATCGGGGCCGCCGGTGATCTTCCATCCCCGGCAGCAGTTGCAGCGGGCCGGGCTGCTCTACGCAAATGGGGTTGTCTACGTAGCTTTTGGCTCTCATGGCGACCTTCCGATTAATGCGATTTCGATAAAGAACCTCTTCAACCTGTTGCCGGGCTATCATGGATGGATTTTTGCGTACGATGCCAGGACGCTCAAGCGGCTGGCAGTTTACAATGCCACGCCGAAAGCCCGCGACACTCTCTTCCACTTGCTGTTCAAGCGAACGCTGGCCGGCGGGGGCATCTGGATGAGCGGCGCCGGACTTTCGGAAGACGGCAAAGGCAATATCTACTTCTCAACGGGCAACGGCGCGTTCACGGCCCACAAACAGGGCGCTGAGTATGGCGACAGCGTTGTCAAGATGCATCTCGCGGGCGAAGCTGCCGGCCGCAAATTCAACGTTACCGACTTTTTCGCGCCTCATAACCAGGATTATTTGAACGATAAAGACCTCGATCTTGGCTCGTCCGGCGTTTTGTTGATTCCAGGTAGAGCCGCAAGCGAGCCGGAGATGCTCGCGGTCGGCGGGAAAGAAGGTTTTCTATACCTGCTGGATCGCAATAATCTCGGTCACTTCGACAAAGATAAGGATCATTGTCTGGACAGTTTCCTGGCTTCCTTCAGCACACCCGAGACAAAACACGCCGTCAATCGTCCCGGCGGCGCTCGTCCTGCAGGGCATTCCCGTGTCCGGCAGACACCAGCGCTTGTAGCCCAGACAAAGGCTGCCGGCGAACGCACCGAGATCAGCAACATCCACAGCGCGCCTGTATATTGGGAGACGCCGATCGGTCCCTATGTTTACATTTGGGGCGAGGAGGACGTGCTGAAAGGCTTCCGGCTGAAAGACGCCAAGCTGCTTCACGGCGATAAAGAGGTCGCTCACAGCCTTGCCAAGCTGTCTTCAGGAATGCCTGGAGCGGCCCTTTCGATATCGGCGAACGGGAGCGCCCCAGGCACGGGTATCCTCTGGGCCACTCACCCTTATCGTGGAGACGCCAACCATGAGATCGTTCCGGGCGTTCTTCGGGCATTCGATGCTGCTCCAGGCCCTTCCGATGGCAAAGGCCCCGTTCTCAAGGAGCTCTGGGCCAGCCGGCCAACGAGGGACAGCCGTCCAAATACATCCGGCCGGGCTTTCACGGCGGACGATCTGGGCGATTTCGCGAAGTTCTGCCCGCCGACCATCGTAAACGGCAAAGTCTACGTTCCGACGTTTTCGTCCCAGGTGGAAGTCTATGGGCTTTTCGATAGGCGCACGATATTGCCCGCGATCGCGGATGCTTACGTTCAGGCAGGCGATCTGGCCAACCTCACCATGCGCGATCGACACGACTTCCTGCCGATCGACGACCGATTGCAGCTCAAGGAAGAGATTGTGCTGAGGCGCGTCAGCCATACGCCCGATTCCAGATATAATAGCTGCGGCTACCTCTTGTTCGATTTGACCACCGTTCGCGAAAAGCCACGATCGGCTATGCTGACGCTGACGATCGGTAAGTCGAGGGCAACCGACTCATCGGCAATCGTGAAGGTTTATGCGGTCGATGACTCCGCATGGATTGAGGAGTTGATCACCTGGAATACGGCGCCGGGGCTCAAAGCCGGGGAATTCCTGAGCACTGGCAAAGAAGTCGCCTCGCATAGGGTTTTCTTCAAAAAAGGAACAGTGACGTTCGACTTGACCAATTTTGTAGCGAGCCACCTGGGACAGTTCGTCACGCTGCAGCTAATGACCGAGGGCCTAGACGAACTGGGCGTTGAATTCCTGAGCGGCCGAAAGCAGCTCGACGGAGTGTCCGGCAGCGCGGCGCCGCCATCGATCCGCGAATCGCTCGGGAGCGCCGGCGATCCTATCCTCGTTTTGAATTGGTTTTGAGATACGATGACACCATTACTCGTCGTCGAAGGTTTGACAAAGCATTTTCCGATAACCCGGCGCGAGGGGCTCCGTAGGATTCGTGAGATTGTCCGCGCAGTGGACGGGATAGACCTGTCTCTGGATCAAGGCGAAACGGTTGGGCTGGTCGGCGAAAGCGGATGCGGAAAGAGCACGGCTGGCCGATCCATTCTCAGACTCTTGAAACCGACTTCCGGGCGTGTGGAATTCGAAGGAGTTGACCTTGCCACGTTGAACGGCGGTTCGCTGCGGTCGCTGCGAAAAGACATGGGGATTGTCTTTCAGGATCCTATGTCGGCGCTCAATCCGCGAATGATGATCGGCGATATCATTACTGAGCCCCTGGCCGCCCACGGACTTGTTAGATCCAGGCGAGAACGGTTGGATCGCGCCCAAAGCTTGCTGGAACAGGTCGGTCTCCGTCAGACTTTTGTCGGCCGATACCCGCATGAATTCTCGGGCGGCCAACGCCAGCGGATCGGAATTGCCCGCGCAATTGCGACGGATCCGAAGCTGATCGTATTGGACGAGCCGATTTCCGCTCTGGACATCTCCGTTCGCGCGCAGATCATAAACCTGCTGGAGGACCTTCAAGACCGTCGCGGTCTTGCGTATGTTTTTATCGCGCACGATCTTTCCGTCGTACGGCACACCTGCGATCGTGTCGCCGTGATGTATCTCGGAATTATTGTTGAAGAAGGGCCTAGCGCCAAGATTTTCGCAACCCCGAAGCACCCTTATACTCAAGCGCTGCTCAAATCGGTGCCCATCCCCGATCCTTCCCAGAGAATCAGCCGTCCTCCATTGGAAGGGGACGTGCCGACCCCGGTCGCGATACCGTCCGGCTGCAGGTTTCGAACGCGATGTCCGCTGGTTCAAGAGATATGCGCGGTCGAGGTTCCGCCCCTCCGCCACATGGGATACGGGCATTTTGCCGCCTGCCATTTTGCCGAGGAGTATGCGGCAGAAAGTCAAGATGCTTAGCCCCTTATTGGAGCAGCACGAAATCTCGGGATTATCCCGTCAGGAGACACCTTTGCCCGGATTGAACCGATGTGCAAGGACGGCTGCAGATAGGGCGCTCCGTTCGATCGCGACCGCAATTCTCTTGGCTTTCTTAGGTCTGGCTGCCGCAAGCCCGGCCCTCGGAGTGGTGGCGATTAGACGGGCGGATTATCACGGCTGGAAGGGCGCATACCGGATGACGAATGGGACCGTCGATCTGGTGTTCGTTCCCCAGATTGGGCGTGTGATGCGCTATGGGTATGTTGGGAAACCGAATGCTTTGTGGGAAAATCCCGCGCTTTTCGGGACGACCGTCGACCTGAAGAACCCTCCCAAAGATTGGACCAATTTCGGCGGGGAAAAGCTCTGGCCGGCGCCGCAGGATCGATCCGGATGGCCGCCGGACGTTGAGCTGGATGCCGGATCACAGAGGGTCGAGGTACTCAAAGTAAACGTCGTGCGTATGACCGGAAAAGCGAGCGGCAAGCTCCACATTCGATTCGTCCGCGAATTCGAAATGTCGCCTAACGGAAGCGAAGTTACAATTAGCAATTCGATGTTGAAAGTCACGGATACATTCGAGCAATGGTCGATTTGGGAGGTTACTCAGGCGGATAGTCCAGTCGGAATTGAGATGAAGAAGACCTACCGATACCGTACAGGGTATCGCCCCTGGCCGGATGCCAAACCGGAACCCGGAACGGTCAATGAGCGGCGCGGCAAGATCTGGCTAACGCGAAGCAAGACACAGGGCGGCAAGATTGGCGGGCCGCAGACTATTACACCGCTAACGGCGTACGTGAAGGGCGGTCAATTCTCGGTTTGGGCAGATAATCCCGAAGAGACTTCCGGATTCATGCCCGACGACGGATGCGCACAGCAGCTCTGGTCAAATCCGGATCCGCTTAAGTATATGGAACTGGAATTATTGAGCCCGATAAGGCTACCTTCGACCACAGGGCGTCACCGTTTTGTCACGCATTGGAAGCTTGCACCGTCACGGTCCCAATAATCTCGCTCACAGAACTTGCGCCCTGCGAATCCAGGTACTCGGCAATCCCGTCGATGATCTCCACCGCCGCTAACGGATTCACGAAGTTGATCGTCCCCGTCGCGATCGCACTGGCTCCCGCGAGCAGGAATTCGATGGCGTCATTGGCATTCGAAATGCCGCCCATGCCGATGATTGGGATATTGACGGCGCCCGCGACTCGATAGACCATGTAAAGGGCAAGCGGCTTGATGCAGGGTCCGCTAAGTCCGCCGCGGCCAAGCGATAGCTTGAAAGACCGTTTCTTAACGTCGATCGCCGTGCCGACGAAGGTATTGACCAGCGAAAGAATGTCCGCGCCGCCGTCTTCCGCGGCTCGGGCAAGCTCTGTAATGTCCGTGACGTTTGGAGAGAGCTTGGCGATAAGCGGAAGCTTCGTTCGGGAACGGATTGATGAGATGACCTGCCGGGTAAGCGCCGGGTCTACCCCGAACTCGATGCCTCCGCAAGCCTGGTTCGGGCAGGAGATATTGGCCTCCAGCGCCGCGACGTCCGGCACGGTATCCAATCGTTCTGCGAGCGTATTGAAGTCCTCGATGCGATCGGCGGCAATATTCACGATGACCGGGCAGTCGAACTTCCGTAGGTAGGGCATCTTCTCGGCAATGAAGGCCTCGATGCCGGGGTTTTGTAGCCCGATGGAGTTGAGCGTTCCGGCCGGGGTTTCGACCATGCGGGGCATGGGGTTGCCGCCTCGGGGCTTGACCGTGACGGCCTTCACCACGATCGCTCCCAGCCGGCTAAGATCGTAGAAGTCTTCCCATTCCTGCCCGAAGCCAAAGGTCCCAGAGGCGACCATTACGGGATTCTCGAGCTTGAGCGATCCGAGTTCAATTCGCAGATCCGGTTTTGTTTGAACCGTTGCCATTGATTTGAATTATCCAATTCACCACCCGCTTCGCTAGAGACACTGAGGCACCGAGAGCGCTTCTCAGTGTCTTTGTGTCTCTAGTGTAGTGTCTCAATAACGTCATTACAACGACAACAACGTCGCGAAACCGTCATTCCGAGCCGCCTTTGCGAGGAACCTGCTTTTCCTTCACATTGTAAGGCTGATATGGAGACACTACACTAGCGAGGCGGGTGGTTCATTTCTCAGTCAATCTTCCATACAGTTCCGGCCGGCGACCGCCGATCACATCAAGCTCCCATTCGCCCGGCTCGATGATAATCCGTTTTTGCCTCGCTTTAGATAGATCGAGGTCCGCATAGAGGATCGTCTCCTCCTCCGGTCCGGCTTCGCGGAGGATCTCTCCGCTCGGCGCAACAATCTGGCTGCGTCCGATGAACCTCCGTCCGCGCTCCATTCCAACGCGGTTCGCCGCGACAATAAAGACTCGGTTCTCCCAGGCACGTGCGCGAGTGAGGAAGTCCGGCGCCGATTCCGCGCCTTCCGGCCAGTTGGTCGGAAGCGCAATGATATCCGCTCCGTTCAAAGCCAAAACGCGCGCCGCCTCCGGAAAGCGGATGTCATAGCAGATCAGAATACCGAGTTTGCCGAAAGGCACATCCGTTGCAAAAAGATATTCTCCGGACTTCACAAAACGATCCACCCCAAGCGTGGGCAAATGGGTTTTCCGATAGGTCGCAACCTCTTCCCCGAATGCGACCAGCGCGCTATTATAACAGCCCGTCTCAAGCTGCTCCAAATAACCCAGAATTCCGGTCACGCCAAGGTTGAAACACGTTTCATGGAACGCTTCCAAGTAATGGCTATTCATAACCGTAGTGTGTGGGGTGGCTTCCTCCAAACTGGTGAAGCAGTAACCTGAAGTAGCGCATTCTGGAAACACTACAAGCTGTGCACCGTTGGCTGCGGCTTCCTCCAATCTAGTTAGAATCCGATCCAAATTGGCTTTGTTCTCACCCAGTTTCACGTCCATCTGCACCGCAGCGACGCGAATGGTGGTCGGTCGTCGCTTGCCGGTGGTCCGCTCACTCATTCCCAGATGATCTCCTCGGCTTTGAATACGGGACCCTCATAACAGGACCTTTGGTAACTGAAACCAACGGCGGAGTCATCTTTGACTTTAACGACACAGCCCATGCATACTCCCAGCCCGCACGGCATCATCGTTTCCACGCTGACCTGGCAAGGAATGTTTTGCCGGATGCAGATGCCGCCGACCGCGCGGAGCATTGCCGTGGGACCGCACGTGTAGACGTGAGCCGGGCCCGAACTGGATTCAAAGATGGTCTTAAGTGCGTCCGTAACAAGGCCTTTGATTCCGTGGGAGCCGTCTTCCGTGGTGAAATGGACCTCCACGCCAAGCTCCGCGATCTCCGCCGCGGCGACGAGCAGAGTGCCTGTCCGAGCGCCGTTAATTACGACGATCCCTGGGATACCGGCATGTACCATCCGTTCTGCCAGGAGATAG
>JBGPOG010000040.1:0-13786 GCA_041487935.1 Chthonomonadia bacterium
CCAACATCCCTCGCTGCTTCAAGTCCTTTAGGAGGGCGCCAATCGGCTGGTCGACCTGCTCGGCAAGCTGTGTGTGATTCTGCTTGATACCGGAATGAGCGTCCCATGCCCCGCCGCCACCGCCGCCGTGGAAGATCTGGACGAAGCGGACTCCGCGCTCTACAAGCCGCCGGGCCGCCAGGCACTGCTCGCCAAACGGCTTCGTCGCCGGCTGGTCTAAGCCGTAGAGCGCGCGGACTGCCTGCGATTCTTTCTCGAGCTGAAGCGTTTCCGGCACGGCGCTCTGCATCTGGAACGCCAACTCGTAGCTTTTGATTCGGGCGCGCAGCGACTTGTCGTCCGGATAATCAATTCCGGCCAGCCTGTTAAGCCGTCCCAACAGGCTAAAGTTCTCGCGCTGCTCTTCTTCACTCATCTTCTCGGCCGGGGCAAGATAAGGCAGGGGATTCTTCGGATCGACATTGAGGCGCACGCCGGCATATTCAGGGCCCAAATAGGACGCGCCGTAAGTCCAAGCCCCCCCGCAGCAGTCGCCCGTCGGAGTGCCGAGGACCACGAATTCCGGAAGGTTATCGTTCATCGATCCAAGGCCGTAGCACACCCATGAGCCGAGGGTTGGGTGCGCGCCTTCTCTCACGTGCCGCCCTGTCTGCCAGGTGAGCTGGGCCCCATGATCGTTGTCCAGCGTCCACAGAGACCGGACCACTGCCAGATCATCCGCGCACTCGCCGACGTGCTTGAACCAATCTCCAACCACCAGGCCGCTTTTCCCGTACGCCTTGTAACCGGTCTGAAGCGGCATCAGCACCTTGCGATTGACGTGAGCGGGATTGCCGCCCACGATGTTCTTGATCAGCTTCTTCTCGTCGAACAGGCTCTTGTAGGGCGTCTCATCCACCGATTTTCCGGCGTACTTATTCAACTCCGGTTTGACGTCGAAGCTCTCGATGTGGCTGACTCCGCCGCAAAGAAAGATCCAAATGACTGATTTTGCCTTGGGCTGGAATAAAGACGCCCTGGCTCCCTTTCCGCTCTCTCCTGCGTTATGGGAGAGCGAGTCGCTGTCCGCGCGCGCGACGCCTTCCTTGAACAGCATCGCTCCCAACGCCATGCCGGTGAAGCCCATCCCCGTATCCGCGAGGAAGGACCGCCGGGTAATCCCGCGGCACTTGCCGCAGCCGTCATCTTGATGAGAAGCCATTTACTTGTCCTTAAGTGCCAGATCAGTCCTGGAACGACTCAGTGCAGCCATTATGAACATGATGAACATAATGAAAAGCTCATAACTGGAAGCTCCAAAGCACGCAAATCCGACCGAATTACCCGGCGCTAAGAGTTAATCGCAAAGCTCGAAAATTCATCGTATCGCGCCATCCTGAAAGGATCCGCTCTTGATCTAGCAGGTTGCGCGGAGCTGGGTTAAAAGCAGATGCCCGGTTCGCGTCCGTATGGACACTGCAGCATGACGGATTTCCTGCATTTTGCAACTATCTCCTAACTGCGAGATTAATCCCGTTCTTTTGGCATCCAAAATCGTTAGACGAGAAAACACACTATCCTTTAGCTGTTGATAATGATCATACTGGCTCACATTATTCCGTGTCACCCTGCGCCCTCTGGGGGATTACGGCTCACTCCGTCTGCGCGACCTCGAAATCGGCGCCCTTCAGCTTCCTCAGATCGTCAAGCCCTTCTAGCCGGCGATCCGGCACGATCGAGAGGAGCCAGTCTCCGCCGTTATCCGCCACGAACATTCCATATTTCTTCAAACCCTTGAGAATCGCCTGCGCGCGCGGCGGGAAACCAGATACATCATAATCTTCGCGGGGCGCAGCCTTTTTCGCATCACGAATAGAGCGTTCGGTTGACGCTGGGTAAATCGTCATTTTACACGGGCGCTCGGGCAAAGGTCGTTGACCGGGCATTCGCCGCACCTAGGGCGATTGGCGATGCACAATGTCCGGCCGTGGTAGATCAGGGTAATTCCCAGAGGCGTCCAGTCCTTCTTGGGGAATAGCTCCATCAGATCCTGCTCGATCTTTTCGGGATCCTCGTTCTTGGTCCAACCCAGGAGCCGGCTGATGCGCTTGACGTGGGTGTCAACCACGACGCCATCTCCCCCAAACGCCACGCCGATCAGCACGTTCGCCGTCTTTCGGCCCACACCGCGAAGCGTGGTCAGGTCCTCCAGCGTCTCAGGCATTTTGCCTCCGAACTTATCAACGATATCCTGGCTGGTGGAAATGATGCTCTTTGTCTTTTGCCGGAAAAATCCGGTGGTTTTGATGACCTCTTCCACGTCGGCAGGATTCGCGTTAGCCAGAGATTCAGGGGTTGGATACTTTGCAAAGAGGTCCGGCGCGACCATGTTTACCCGAACGTCGGTGCACTGCGCGCTCAAAATCGTGGCGACCAGAAGCTGCCAGGCGTTATCATGGTGCAGCGCGCATTCCGCGTCCGGATAGCGCTCGCGCAGGCGGCGCAAGACCTCCGCCGCCTTCTCTTTTTCCCGTTTACTCGGCATCTGCGGAAACCTTGATGGGCGAGTTGTGGCGTGCTTCGAGGTACCCAGGACGCTGGTCACTCATCCCGTCTTCTCCGTTTGATCTCGAGAAGCACGATCGCCGCCTCGCCTTCGCTGTCTATTTCGTCTATTGCGAGGGTTGTCACGACCTCTTCCAACGAATAGAGAACCTCTTCTCCGGTGTCAATTGCTCTCTCCATATCCATTACCTCGATCAGAGTATCTGGCTCATGAGCCGATAGCTCACGCTGCAGGTCCGCCACGGTCTCGATGCGGTTATGTTCATGCCCCGTCGTTCGTGTCCTCGATAACACGGAGGAGCGAATCCCAAGCATCACTGCAAGTTTCTCTTTAACGCGCCCGATCGCAACGATAGAGGTTTCGCCGAACCTGCGCTTCAAGCTCGTCATGTGAATAGTGGCGAGCTTGTGCAATCTCAAAACGGAAGTGGCTTTCAGCCCGGTTTGCCGATGCTCCGGCAGCGACGGATCGATCAAGATGTCTGAATCGAGCAGAGAGCTGGGAATCGCGCTGGACATATAGGCGACCAATACCTCTGTGCCAATGCCAACCGGACCGGTAAGTAAGAGTACAGGCCGGAGCTTCATCGCGGCCCTGTCTCCAAACGGAAACGATGCCAGATAGATATCACCGGCCAGCATAGACCGGCTCTCCATCATCTAATGTGTAGATGTCCTGCCGCTCGTCCGCCAGATCCTCTTGCCATTCGCGCGCGATTCCGTTCTCCCATTCTATGCCTACTTCGTCGTAATCTAATTCAGGTAGCAGGATAAGAACCTTCACGGGACCTCGCGGCGTGTCGCTGGGCAATTGTATGTCTAGGCGGCATCGCTCGTCGATTTCCGCATCAAATTCAAGCGCTTTCATTTGCTTACCCCTATAACTTCTACGCGACGCAACTTCAGTTACCGCACTGTCACAAAATCGTTGTGATTGAACAGCACCAAAATCAGATCTTCCCTCGCCCGAAGTACCGGATCGACCTTCGGCTCATCCTTCGCATCGGCGGGCATGGAAACGGTCTTCGGTCCGGTTTCCGGCGGCGTGATCCGTCGCGCCTGGCCGGTCAGGAACTGCCGGCACAGTTTGATCTCCTCCGCCGTAGGTCGCCGAGTGAGAACTCGGAGATAGGCTTCCTTGATGAAGCTTTCAGGATCCGGACCACATTCTTTGGTGACCGCAGCGGCGAGCAGCTTGCTCTTCGACACGGTCAGCTCGCTATTCGCAAGCGCCAACGCCTGCTGTGGAACCACGCTCGGCTTGCGCTCGTAGCACTCGCTGACGCTCGGGCCGTCGAAGGTCTTCAGGAACTCCGACTCCTTCTCCGCCGCAATCTGGATGTAGACGCTTCTCCGGCGAGACGCCAGGGCCAGCTTGTGGTCGATCTCAGGACCGCCCATCGTCTCATCGAGCTGTCCTGCCGTGTACAGCACGTTATCTCGAACGACCTCCGCCTCCATCCGTCGCGAGCTCATTCTCCAGAGGAATACGTTGTCCGGGTCGATCTTTGCGTCGATAGTGTCTGGAGTTGAGGCCATCCGATAGGTGGCGCTGGTGACGATGAGGCGGTGGAGATGCTTCATGGACCAGGGAGTTTTGTCGGACGATGGATTGGATTTTATCGTCCATCGTCCATCGTCCATCGCCGGCTGCATGAACTCCGCCGCCAGCCAATCAAGGAGCTTAGGGTGCGACGGCGGCCGGCCGTTCCGGCCGAAGTCCGATACGCTCGGAACGATTCCCACCCCAAAATGCCGCGCCCAGATCTGGTTCACGGCGACGCGAGCCGCCAGTGGGTTCTTCCGGCCTGTAAGCCAGCGCGCGAAGGCGAGGCGGCGGCCCGTGGATTCCGCAGGGTAGACGGCTTCCGAGCGGGGCTTGTAAACAGTCGTCAGGGGGCTGGCGAGCGCGGCCTTGGCAGCGGCTAACGCCTTCTCGCCTTCGGCAAGCTTCGTCTTCGCTGCGGCCACGGGGTCCACGCGTTTCCCGGAATTCGGAGGTGCGTCCGGTGTACCCGAATTTGCATCCTTCATTGCTTTCTGCGCTTGCAGTAAAGCCAGTTCAGCATCCAGCAACGCGGATCTGCGCTGCGCTGCGGTCGCTTCGGTCGCGGCCCGCTTCCAATCATCCGAATTATGTTTGCCGGAATCTTCCAGAATCTCCGCTTGCAAAACCGCCAGCAGCGCGGAATGACGAGACTCAGCGGCAAGGAGGGACTTCTCGGCGATGGCTCTCATATTCTCGGGAGTCTTCGGATCGGACTGCATTTTCGCAATCGCAGCCAATGCGCCAGTAATGGATTTCTCACTGGCTCCAACCGTTTCTCTCACGACGAAATCCCGACGATCCGGCTTGTATGCGGTCAGCCCTAGCTTGATTGGCCGGAGGTCATATTTTCCTCCCATGCACGACGGCGTTCCCGGCTCTATGGCGACCGACTTATCAGGATTACGCTCGTCGCCTCGGATGAACAAGTATGTCGCAGCTTTGGGGTCGGCGTCGAATGCGCGCACGAGGCCATCCTTGTTTGTGTCAGGCTGGCCGGGTACCCGGTCCGTGCGCACGTTGTGCGGCTCGAATATCGCCCGCATCCGGTAGTAATCCTGCTGGCTCACTGGGTCGTACATGTGATCGTGGCACTTGGCACAGTGCATCGTGACGCCCAGGAACGCCTTGGACGTGTGATTCAGCGTATCTTCCATCCACTGCTCGCGGCTCAGCAGCTTGAAATTCCGCACCAGGAATCCGGTCGCCCGGAGCGCGTTTTCGTCTTCCGGGCATAGCTCGTCCGCCGCGAGCATTTCCTGAACCATCCGGTCGTAGCCTTTGTCTTGGTTCAACGATTCCACAATCCAGTCCCGCCACCGCCAGATAAACGGCTTGCTGTCGCGGATCTGGCCGCCGTCGCTCCACCCGGCCCAGTCGCTGTAGCGCCAGACGTCCATCCAATGCCGCCCCCAGCGCTCTCCGTATCTTGCGCTTGCCAGCAGCTTATCGACGACCCGTTCATAGGCATCCGGACGTTTGTCGTTTTCGAATGCCAGGATTTCCGCGGGCGTCGGCGCAAGGCCGGTGAGATCGATGTAGACTCGCCTGAGCAGGACGAGTTTCGAGGCCTCCGGACGGGGCTTCAGTCCGCGCGCTTCATGTTCCGCAGCCACAAAGGCATCGATGGGGTTGCGAATCCATGCCGCATTCTTCACCCTCGGGATTTCAGGCCGGTTCACGGGATCGAACGGCTGCCACCGGTAGGACACGAGGAACTTCGCAAACTGCGCTCCGATCGAGCTCGCCTCTGCGAGCTTCTTCGCGTCAGGCTTGACTTCTTGATCGCCGGGCGCGCTCCCGAGCAGCAGCTCGGTCTCGTTGTCGAATCCGTCGCGATCCGCGTCCTCTTTGGCCACCAACCGCAACCGCGCCGGTATATCCGCCTTCTTGCCCTGCTTTCGAAGTTCTTCCCCTAGCAGGCGCAGGCGGTGCCCAAAGACGTTGTGAGGAAATTCGGCCAGGCTGGTTGGAGACTTGCCAGGCTTCAGAGGGAGGTGGCAGGTATTGCAGTTATCGAGGCTCCGCGCAAGGAACCGCCCGTAGTAGCGGGAGAAAGCGATTCGATTGGCCGGCGTGCCTTCTGCACTTGGAGGAGCGCCAAGCATCGCCCACACTATCAGCGCCAAGCCCGCAATTCCTCCGTTAATTCGTCGCAAGTCGTTCAATGGTGGTCCCTTCGAATACGATTTGGTTAGACCTACAGAGATGGCCGCAAGGCAATCCTCGGGTATCGATTGCTTGCATTATAGAACTCGATGCTGCGAGTGTCAAGTTGGTGACGGTCAAAACCGGTAAGCGAGATTAAACACGAAGGCGCGAAGAAACGAAGGGGAGTGACTAAACCTCAATGCTCCCTCCGAATCCTCCGCAGTGCGAATCTCAATCTAGACTCTTCGTTTCTTCGTGCCTTCGTGTTTAAGGTGTTCTAATTCGGGGAGGGTTTGTTTTGTTCCGCGGGTTTCTTACCGGCGCCTTCCGATTCCAGCGCTTGCATCTTGTCGCGGTGAGCCGCCCACGATTCCACCCAGTTATTTCGGATTTCCCACTCGGCGCGCGCGCGCGAAATCTGCCAGTTATCTACCATCTCCTTGAGCAGTTTGTCGTATTGAACCTTGATATATGACAGAGGCCGGCTGGTGGCGAAGAGGTTGGCGGGATTGTTCGTGCCGTGCATCCAGTCGGGAATGTACCGCGCCACGCCGTATCGAGGATTGCTGGGAGCGTACCCGTATCGCCGGCAGACTTCGCGATAAATCTCGACCGGAACGGATCCGTGGCTCCCGGGCGGAGCTGTATCCGTTTCTCCGGGGGTGAGTGAGGGATCCGGCAGACCGGTATAAACGCTGGCGTTCTCACCGCGCGGGGCTGTGCTCGCCGTGGCTGAAAGGCTTGTTGCCTGCGGCGCCACCCTGACGACCGTCCGCAGACTAATGGATGCAGCATACCACGTTGAGCCGCCGCCAATGAGAGCGCCAAATGTTGAAGCGATGATGACGACAGCCAGGCTGAAGCCTTTGCGTTCGCGCGCCACGGCCGGCTTCGGCGGTCGTACGGCGATGCCCTTCTCACGTGTATGCTTGCGCAGCAGTTCGTGTGCAGCGAGAAGCTCTTCTTTCAATTCGGCAGGGATAGCCGCGCCGGTCTCCGGCGAGTTTACAATTGTGCGATTGCGGGTTCCCGGCGCCGGTGAAGCGGGAGATGCGTCCTGCTGGCCATTTGGTGGCGCGTCGATGCCCGCCAGCGCCCGCTCTAGCTGTGTGATGCGGCGGTCCTTCTCTTCCAGCGCTCGCTGAAGAAGGCCCAATTCCTCCCGAGACCCGAATGGCCGATCCTGTCTCAAAGTACTGCTCCGCAAAGCTTGTCTAACATTGAAATTCGACTCTTGCCCATCGTGGCAACCTAAATTATACGACGGACGAGAGATTCCTTCTACACACTTCTTGCGCTTGCGGCCTTCAATCACTGTCCGCTATACACTTGAAGATAGCACATTCTCTTTTGTTCCAATTGGTTTATCACTCCTCCAGTCGCTGCATCGAAAAGATTACCCTAAACACCTTTAGTGTTCCTTAAGAAATAACCCACGTTTCTTAAACCTTAGTCAAGTGTCCGGCTGTTATACTCTCACTGGTATCTGATCATGTCCGTTCGGAAGGTTAAGAAATCCGATACTTAACGGGCAACACGCGCGCCCTGAAATATGCCAGGGACGTTAGCGGTTGGATGGGAGCCATCGAGATTTGGTAGACGTCATCGCATATCGCGGCATCTGGCGCAGCAGTCACGAGCAAAACGAATTTTTGGCATTCCTACAAGCATTCGACCGGGGGGTCGGCGTTGAAATCGACGTGCGAGACCTGGCTGGAGAGATCGTGGTCTCGAGCGACCCGCCGGCCGCCGGCGCGCTGGCCTTACAGAAGGTGTTTGCACTCTACAAAGGCTGCAATTCATCGGTAACACTCGTTTTGAATGTGCATTCCTGCGGACTTCAGAGGCATGTTGCGCATATGATCCAGGAATTCGATATAAGGAACTATTTCATCATCGACGTGGGGGTGCCCGATGCTCTGGGCTACCTGAGTCACGGTCTGATTGTCTATACCCGCCACAGTGATTGTGAAACAGCGCCGTCGCTTTACGAGGAATCTCAGGGCGTATGGTTGGACGAACTACGCGGCCCCTGGATCACTTCCCAGACGATCGCTTCCCACATTGTGGCGGGAAAGCCTGTGTACATAACTTCTCCTGAGCTACGCGGCCGGCCGCACCTGCCGGTTTGGGAACACATCAAGGCGGCGCTGAGCTCAACAAGCGGCGAGAGCAAACGGAACGGCAATATCGGCCTCCGCACGGAGTTTCCGGACGAGGCAAAGGGATATTTCGGCAAGAAGTAGTTGCCCATGAAGGCGCCTAAATGCAACTTTTGTCATTCGGCAAAGAGACTGTCGGGCAGTTCGTGGATCCGCTCGAATGAACGGCAGACTCAGCCTGGAGCTGGTAATACCGCTCTACAATGAAGCGAGAAATATCGAACGGCTCCTCGAGGGCATCCGATCCAGCGGACTTCTCACCGAGGGACTTGAATCCCTGATTCTTGTAGACAACGGATCTCAGGATAGCACCGGCGGCATGATCCAGGAACTGGGACGCCGGCATCGATGGATTCGGCCCGTGATTATTACTCCGAACAACCAATACGGCGGAGGGATATACGAGGGGTTCCGGCATACGTGCGCAGAGTTTGTCGGCATGATGCCTGGAGACAACCAGGTTGCACCGGGTGACCTCTTGCGGGTCTGGCAGCGCCTTGTCTACCTTTGCGGTCAGGTCGATATCCAGAGCCTGTTGGTCAAGGGCCATCGCACCAAGAGGCAAGACGGGATGAACACACGGCTTGCCGGCGCAGTCTACACGATGCTGGCGAACCGGATTCTTGGCCTTGGAGTACGGGATGTAAACGGTTTGCCGAAGATATTCCACCGCTCGCTCCTCGACATGCTTCCCAGAACGCGGATGAAAACGTTCACCTTCGATGCACAGCTCCTCGAGACCGCCAGGCGCAACGATTGGATGATCGAAGAAGTCGAGGTCAAGTACCTTGCCCGGGACCGGCGCGCGGGAGTTTCCAGCCGGTCCCAGAAACAAATGGCCAGCCATCGTGAAACAATTTCGCAGCTCTTCGAGATTAGACGCCTAAGGAGCTCTCCCACAATCCCAATGATCGAAGCCGCAGCGAACGCGTCCGTAGGCCAGGCGGATCAGGATCTTGTTGTAGAATGATGCACTGAACGGCCGTCGCGCTCCAATCGTAAGATCGCTGTGCCGACAAGAATAACATGGCAAACGATGTCCTTGGCCGAGATAGCGTCTATCACAGTTGTCGATTGTCCCAGGGGCAAAAATCTCTCCAACAAGTACCAATCCCCACAAGCGGCCCGGATTTTTGGTAGAATAGCGATGGTTTTGGTTCGCCCGTTTGCACCCAGGCATCCTCCTGAGTGCGGCCAAGAGGGGGTCTCCGGCCCGACCGAATTAATACCGGACTTTCCCCAATATCCGTCATGATCTCAGATGTGTCCAATTCAACCTCCGGCCAATCCGAATTAGAGCTCCCTTGCCGGATACGCAATGCGCGTATCCGGCTGCTGCGGATGCACTACGAAAGCGGCATTGGGCACATCGGCGGCAACCTCTCGTGCCTGGATCTTCTTATGACGCTTCACCACGAAGTCCTCCAGCACGAAGACACGTTCGTCTTGTCGAAGGGACACGCTGCCGGGGCGCTTTATGTAACTCTGTGGTCGCGCGGCAAAATCGGCGAAGATCAACTTGGCTCGTTCCACAAAGACGACACAACGCTCAGCGGCCACCCTGCGCCGAACCGGCTGCCCGAGATACCGTTTGCCACCGGCAGCCTGGGGCACGGCCTCTCGCTGTCCGTTGGAATCGCTCTCGGCAAAGCTATACAAGGCCTGCCAGGACGAGTTTTCTGCCTGATGTCGGACGGTGAGTGGCAGGAGGGCTCGAACTGGGAGGCCCTCATCTTCGCCGCCCATCAGCAGATTGCGCCGCTGACGATCCTGGTCGATGCGAATGGCCTGCAGGGATTTGGATCGACCGGACAGGTCGCCGGCATGGAGCCGCTCGCCGACCGTCTGTGCGGCTTCGGCGTGCCCGTCGAGGAGATCGACGGACACGATCCCATCGCCATTCGCACCGCCTGCGGCCATTCAGCAAGCGGCACTCGGATCATCATCGCGCGCACTCGCAAAGGCTGTGGCGTCTCCTTTATGGAGAACCGGATGGAGTGGCACTACCTGCCGATGACCGAAGAGCAATACCGCCAGGCCGTACGGGAAGTGAGCGACGAGTGAGGAACGTCCTTTGCCAATCGCTGCTCAGCCACGCCGAGAATCCCAATCTTGTATTTCTCACGGGCGACCTGGGTTTCCAGGCCCTCGAGCCGTTACGGGACGCTATGGGCCGGCGGTTCATCAACGCGGGGGTCGCTGAACAGAACATGGTCTCGGTAGCCGCCGGCCTGGCGCGGACCAACATGCGCCCGTGGGTCTACAGCATTGCGCCGTTCCTTTACGCGCGCCCTTACGAGCAGATCCGCAACGACGTCTGCATGCACGGCCTGCCGGTGACGATGGTCGGCAACGGCGGCGGCTATGCGTACGGCGTCATGGGCGGCACGCACCATGCGTTGGAGGATTACGGCGCGTTGTTGTGCCTGTCCGGGCTGCGCGCCTACATTCCGGCATTTGCGGCCGATGTCCCGCCGACAATCGATCAGCTAATGACCTCCGATCGCCCGGCCTACCTCCGCCTGGGCCGCTGCGAGCTGCCCAAGCCCGCGTTGGCCCCGGCCTATGCGCCCTGGCGGCGACTGATGGCAGGCGGCGGTCCTACGATATTGGTAGTGGGTCCGCTCGTCGGCGGTCTCTGGACGGCGCTCGAGTCGATGCCGGATGACTGCCGCCCGAGCCTATGGATACTTACCGAGCTGCCGATCGACGAAAGCATTATCCCGACGGCGTTTCTTGACGACCTCCGCGCGTCCACCCATCTGTTTGTCATAGAGGAGCACGTCGTGCAGGGCGGCGCGGGACAGATGCTGGCGTTGGCGCTGGCCTCTATCGGCAAGATGCCCAGCCGGTTCACGCACCGCTGCGCCAGGGGCTACCCTTCAGGTAGGTACGGCTCGCAGAGTTTCCATCGCAAGGAGTGTGGTCTGGACGCGGAGAGCATCCTCTCGGAACTTGGAGGGCTCGGATGAAACCGGATTGCTTTGCCGTCAAGGACCCAATCTGTCGGCGGCAATTGCCCTTGACGTCATTTCGAACGAGAGTGAGGAATCCGGCACTCCACCTCCGATCACCTAGGGTCGCCGGAATCCTCGCAAAGGCGGCTCGAAATGACGTCAAGTACTGGCCTACAACAGCGGCTCGGAATGACGTCAAGGGCAAACCCGCTTCAGGCGCACAGGGAGGTGCGGAATGGATGTAAACATTCCGCAGAAAGTTGCGCGTCTTCAAGGGCCCATTCTTGTCCTTGGCGCGAGTGGATTCGTTGGGGCTAATCTGCTGCGTTCCTTGCTCGCGCATCGCGACGACGTGGTTGGAACGGCCTCCTATCTCCCGGCCTGGCGGCTAGACGGATTGCCGGACCAGACCGTCCGCGCGGTCGACCTGCTGGCGGAGTCCAACCTCGATGCCCTGCTCGACGACGTAAAGCCGCGCACGATCTTCAATTGCGTGGCCTACGGCGCCTATTCGTTCGAGACCGACCCCGGCCTCATCTACCAGACCAATTTCAATCTCACGGCAAAGCTTCTGGAGCGGCTGGAAGTTCGCAAAATAGCCTGTTACGTCCACGCCGGCAGCTCCTCCGAATACGGCGACCACGCCGCCGGACCTCCGGAAACCGATCTCCCCGCGCCCAACAGCGACTACGCGGTCTCCAAGGTTGCCTGTGCCAACCTGCTGCACTACTACGGCAAGCGGCGCGGCCTGCCGGGTGCAAATCTGAGGCTCTATTCGGTCTACGGGCCGATGGAGGACTCTTCGCGCCTCATTCCCACGCTTATTAGATGCGGGTTGGACGGTGAATACCCGGAGTTCGTCCATCCCGGCATCTCGCGGGATTTCGTCTACGTAGGCGACGTCTGCGAGGCGTTCGTCGATGCGGCGATCAACCTGGAAGAGCCGGACTACGGCGATTCCTTCAACGTCGGCAGCGGCTGCAAGACCACCATCGGCGCGGTGGCCGATGCCGCTCGCGAGATATTTCAGCTTCAATCCGAGCCGGTCTTCACCATGCCGAACCGCCATTGGGACGTGGCGGACTGGTTCGCGAACACGGAGAAGACCGAACGGCGACTGGGCTGGAAGGCTCGGACAGGCTTCGGGGAGGGCTTGCGAGAAACCGTCGCCTGGTACCAGGCGCTCGAAGACAAAGAGCGGTACCACCTCTCCTCCAAGAAGTTCGGGCTGGATACCAAGCACAGCGTGACCGCCATCGTCGCGTGCTACAAAGATAACCAGGCCATCCCGATCATGTACGACAGGCTGAAGGCCGTCTTCGCGAAGCTGCACGTCGAGCACGAGATCGTCTTCGTGAACGACTGCAGCCCGGACGACAGCGAAGAGGTCATTCGCGCCATCTCACGGCGGGATCGCCGCGTGACCGGCATCTCCCACTCGCGCAATTTCGGGTCGCAGGCCGCTTTCCGCAGCGGCATGGAGATCGCCGGCAAGAACGCCGTCGTGCTGATGGACGGCGACCTGCAGGACCCGCCGGAGCTCATCGAATCGTTCGTAGAGAAGTGGCGGGAGGGGTTCGACGTGGTCTATGGCCGCCGGGTCAAGCGCGAGGCGCCGCTGCTGATGCAGTGGGCGTATAAGCTGTTTTATCGCGCGTTCGATCGGTTCTCATACCTGACGATCCCGCACGATCCCGGCGACTTCGCGCTGATGGACAGCCGGGTGGCCGCCTGCATCCTGCAGTTCCCGGAGCGAGACCTGTTCCTGCGGGGCGTGAGGGCGTTCGTGGGGTTCAAGCAGACCGGAGTGGACTACAAGCGCCCCGAGCGCATGTTCGGCCGCACCACCAACAGCCTGGGCAAGAACATCGGCTGGGCCAAAAAGGGGATACTGAGCTTCAGCAATACGCCGCTGAGCATGCTGAGCTACTTCGGCAGCGTGATGCTGCTGATCACCACCGGGCTGATCGTCTTCCAGATCCTCTCCCGCCTGCTCTTCCCCAGCCTCACCCCGCGCGGCGTCACCACCGTATGGCTCTCGATCCTATTCTTCGGATCGGTGAACCTGTTCGCGCTGGGCCTGATCGGCGAGTACATCGCCAAGATCTTCGAAGAAGTCAAACAGCGCCCCCACTTCATCCGCCGAAGCATCATCAAGGATGGGGAGGTGAGGACGGCGAGCGAGCCGCGCTCGCAAGTGTAGTTTGTATGGCTCGGCTTTAAGTTGCAGGGTCAAAAGCAGGTCCCTCACAACGGCGGTTCGGGATGACGGGTTGGGCGGTTCGGGATGACGGGTTAGGCGGTTCGGGATGACGGGTTAGGCGGTTCGGGATGACGGCTTGGGCGGTTCGGGATAACGGGTTAGGCGGTTCGGGATGACGGGTTGGGCGGTTCGGGATGACGGGTTAGGCGGTTCGGGATGACGG